>NZ_JBVVPR010000002.1:33693-206463 GCF_055811835.1 Bradyrhizobium sp. WSM4874 | reverse complement strand
TTTCCTCCCCCTTTATTTTAACACCCCGCCGGGGGCCCCGGGGTTTTTTTCTTGGCGCCCGGGGGGCCCTTTGGCGCCCCCCGCCCCCGCGGGGGCGACGCTCAGATTGGCGATCGGCCGCCCGTCCTGGGTGCGGCGGATTTCGGGATCCTTGCCGAGATTTCCAACCAGAATGACCTTGTTGACGCTTCCCGCCATCTCCGCTCTCCGCTCCGAATGTCACTGAATTCAAGAAGGCCGGTCCGCTCCCCGCGTTCCGCCGTGCCCGTCGAGGCGACCCTATACGCTCGCCGAACGCTTGCGGCCGCCGATCCGTCCGTCACCCCTCCGGTTATCCCCACATATAGCATCGACCTCCAGTTCGTTCCAGATTTGTTCTTGGCGAACGACAGCACTGAAGACAGCACTGAATGTGTGGGATCGATCGCCAATGTGCTGTGAAAAGGCACGCCCCAAAAGTAACCTTGTGGGTTCCCGGAAAGGAAGGAAGGCTTGCCCCTACGGGAACAATAGGTCAGCAACTG
The DNA here is from genome assembly GCF_055811835.1 of Bradyrhizobium sp. WSM4874. NCBI lineage: Bacteria > Pseudomonadati > Pseudomonadota > Alphaproteobacteria > Hyphomicrobiales > Nitrobacteraceae > Bradyrhizobium > Bradyrhizobium sp. WSM4874. Next base: position 205,939 of record NZ_JBVVPR010000002.1, on the reverse strand, counting down.
CACCATTTTCAGGCTGCTGTGGCTTTCCAGTGACACAACTTGCGGCTTCAATGATGTAAGTACGGCCTCAGTTGGGCAAGTGAGTCCGATGCCCTTCCCTATCGTGGAAGGCACAATCAGAAACTGGGACTGGGATTAGTTGAAAATGAAAAAGGTTTTGTTGGCTTCGGCCTGTTTGTTCGCTCTCGCTGCCCCGGCTTCGGCCGCTGATCTGGCGGCGCGCCCCTACACCAAGGCCCCAGTGGCCATGGCTTCGGTTTATAACTGGACCGGCTTCTACCTCGGTGTCGTCGGTGGCGGCGCCTGGGAAGATTCGAACAGCCCGCGGATGCAGGGCGGCTTCGTCGGCGGCACCGCCGGCTACAATTGGCAGACCGGCAATGTCGTGTTCGGCATCGAGGCCGATGGCGCCTGGGCTGACGTCAACGCGTCCGTGACTGGTCCAGTTGCCGTCCCCGGATTTGGCGTCGTCAGCACCACCTTCAGCTCGAAGACCGATGCGATGGGCACTGTGCGCGGCCGTATCGGCTACGCCGTCAACCAGGTGCTGTTCTACGGCACCGGTGGTTACGCCTGGATCGACAACAAGCTGAGCATCAGCGCGCTCGGCGTGACCGCTTCGGACAGCAAGTGGCACTCCGGCTGGACCGTCGGTGCGGGCGTCGAAGCGTTCTTCGCTCCGCAGTGGTCGGTCAAGGGCGAGTACCTCTATCGCAGCCTCGGCAGCGAGAACTACTTCTCGAGCCTCGGCGCTGCGCTGCCGTCCGGCACGCTCAACTTCCACACCGTGCAGGTCGGCGTGAACTATCACTTCGGGGGCCCGGTGGTCGCCAAGTACTGAGTTCAGTACTTAGCTCCAACGCCATCCGCGTTACGAAAGGCCGGCCTTGCGCCGGCCTTTTTGTTTGACCGGCCGCTCCTGCGCAGTTCCGCAAGGCCCTGCTCCTGCCAGATGCCGCCAGCGCGCCAACAATCGGTTGACGATTCGCAAGTCCCACTGGAAATCCGTCCTCGTTCTTCCTACGTTCGCTTACATACCCATCGGCGCCGATCCCGGTTCCGGGCGAAGCGCGCCTATGCGTTGGCGCGATCGCGCGCTTTTGGATTCCCTGAGGACCACCAGGATGGACGAAGTGATCAAGGCGAAGCGCCAACAACAGAACGTGGGATCAAACCTGCGCGCAATTACCATCCGTGGCGCGCGCGAGCACAACCTCAAGAACGTCGACGTCGAGATTCCCCGCGACAAGCTGGTGGTGTTCACGGGGCTGTCGGGCTCCGGCAAATCCTCGCTCGCGTTCGACACCATCTACGCCGAGGGCCAGCGCCGCTACGTCGAATCTCTGTCGGCCTATGCCCGTCAGTTCCTGGAGATGATGCAGAAGCCCGACGTCGACCAGATCGACGGCCTGTCGCCGGCGATCTCGATCGAGCAGAAGACGACGTCGAAGAACCCGCGCTCCACCGTCGGCACCGTCACCGAAATCTACGACTACATGCGCCTGCTGTGGGCACGCGTTGGCGTGCCCTATTCGCCCGCCACCGGCCTGCCGATCGAGAGCCAGACCGTCTCGCAGATGGTCGATCGCGTGCTGGCGCTGCCCGAGGGCTCGCGGCTCTATCTGCTCGCGCCCGTCGTGCGCGGCCGCAAGGGCGAGTACCGCAAAGAACTCGCCGAATGGCTCAAGAAGGGCTTTCAGCGCGTCAAGATCGACGGCGCCTTCCACGAGCTCGCGGAAGCGCCTGTTCTCGACAAGAAATTCCCGCACGACATCGACGTCGTGGTCGATCGCATCGTGGTGCGCGCCGACATTGGCCAGCGCCTCGCCGAAAGCTTCGAGACCGCGCTCAAGCTCGCCGAGGGCCTCGCCGTCATCGAATTCGCGGACGCGCCGGCTGCAGCAGCCCCCGCGGAGGAGAAAAAGAAGACCGCAAAGATCCACGACAAGAGCGGACCCGAGCGCATGCTGTTCTCGGAAAAATTCGCCTGTCCGGTGTCCGGCTTCACCATCCCCGAAATCGAGCCCCGGCTGTTCTCGTTCAACAATCCCTATGGCGCCTGCCCGGCCTGCGGCGGCCTCGGCGTCGAGCAGCATGTCGACGAAGACCTCGTCATCCCCGACAAGGAGCTCGCCATCGGCAAGGGCGCGATCGCGCCCTGGGCCAAGTCGTCGTCGCCCTATTACATTCAAACGCTGACTGCGCTCGGCAAGCACTACAAGTTCACGCTGACCACCAAGTGGAAGGATCTGCCCAAGAAGACGCAGAACGCGATCCTCCATGGTTCCGGCGAGGACGAGATCAAGTTCTCCTACGAGGACGGCGTCCGTTCCTACGACACCAAGAAGCCGTTCGAGGGCGTCATCACCAACATTAACCGCCGCTATCGCGAGACCGAGAGCGAATGGGCGCGCGAGGAGCTGGCGAAGTATTTCCACGACGTGCCCTGCGAGGCGTGCCACGGCTTTCGGCTGAAGCCCGAGGCGCTCTGCGTCAAGATCGGCGGCAAGCATATCGGCGACATTTCCGAGATGTCGGTGAAGGGCGCCGGCGCGTGGTTCGAGACCGTGCCGGAGGCGCTGAACACCCAGCAGAACGAGATCGCCGGCCGCATTCTCAAGGAGATCCGCGAGCGCCTCACCTTCCTGCTCGACGTCGGCCTCAACTATCTCACGCTCTCCCGCTCCTCCGGCACGCTCTCCGGCGGCGAGAGCCAGCGCATCCGCCTGGCCTCGCAGATCGGCTCGGGGCTGACAGGCGTGCTCTATGTGCTCGACGAGCCCTCGATCGGCCTGCACCAGCGCGACAATGCGCGCCTGCTCGACACCCTCAAGAGACTTCGTGACCTCGGCAACACCGTGATCGTGGTCGAGCACGACGAGGACGCAATCCTGCTCGCCGACCACGTGCTCGACATCGGCCCCGGCGCCGGCATGCATGGCGGCAACATCATCGCCGAAGGCACGCCCGCCGAGATCATGCGCAACCCCAACTCGCTGACCGGCAAATATCTCACCGGCGAGCTCGAGGTCGAGGTGCCGGAGCGGCGTCCGCCGAACCATCGCCGCACCATCAAGGTGGTCAACGCGCGCGGCAACAATCTCAAGAACGTCACGGCCGAAATCCCGCTCGGCCTGTTCACGGCCGTCACCGGCGTCTCCGGCGGCGGCAAGTCGACGCTGCTGATCGACACGCTCTACAAGGCGATCGCGCGCAAGCTGAACAATGCCAGCGAAGGCGCGGCGCCGCACGACCGCATCGAGGGTCTCGAGCACATCGACAAGATCATCGACATCGACCAGTCGCCGATCGGCCGCACGCCACGTTCCAACCCCGCGACCTATACCGGCGCCTTCACGCCGATCCGCGAATGGTTCGCCGGCCTCCCCGAGTCGAAAGCGCGCGGCTACGAGCCCGGCCGCTTCTCCTTCAACGTCAAGGGCGGCCGCTGCGAAGCCTGCCAGGGCGACGGCGTCATCAAGATCGAGATGCACTTTCTGCCCGACGTCTACGTCACCTGCGACGTCTGCAAGGGCAAGCGCTACAACCGCGAGACCTTGGAAGTCCTGTTCAAGGGCAAGAGCATCGCCGACGTACTCGACATGACCGTCGAGGAAGCCGCCGAGTTCTTCAAGGCGGTCCCACGCGTGCGCGAGACATTCCAGACGCTGCATCGCGTCGGCCTCGACTACATCCATGTCGGCCAGCAGGCCACGACGCTGTCCGGCGGCGAAGCCCAGCGCGTCAAGCTGGCCAAGGAGCTGTCCAAGCGCGCCACCGGCCGCACGCTCTACATCCTGGACGAGCCGACCACCGGCCTGCATTTTCACGACGTCAAGAAGCTTCTGGAAGTGCTGCACGAGCTGGTCGCGCAGGGCAACACGGTCGTCGTCATCGAGCACAATCTCGAAGTCATCAAGACCGCCGACTGGGTCATCGATCTCGGCCCCGAAGGCGGCGACGGCGGCGGTGAGATCGTCGCCTGGGGACCGCCGGAGGAGATCGCGAAAGCGCCGCGGAGCTACACGGGCAAGTTTCTGGCCCCGGTGCTGGCGAAGGCGCGGAAGCCGAAGCGGAGGCGCGCGGCGAGCGAGGCGGCGGAGTAGATTACGCAGCGGGAGCATGCCGACACATTGTCTGAGGGAGTCTGAGTTTGCCTGCCGGACTTGTGCAAACCTATCGTGCGTTCGCCCACAATAATGCTTGGGCGAACCATCGGCTGCTCACTGCTTGCGCCGCGCTGTCTCAGGCTGACTTCGAAGCCGCACGAACCGGCTTCTTTCCAAGCTTGCAGCGCACGCTCAACCACATCCATGTCATTGACCTCTTCTATGTCGATGCGCTGGAGGGCGGATGGCTGGGACCGGCGGCTTGGAAGAACCAGGTGCCCCACCTTTCACTTGCCGCGCTAAAGCCTGCGCAATCCGCGATCGACAAGCGCTTGATTGCTGTCTGCGATGCGCTGACGACCGAGCTTCTCGACGGTCTCGTGCGGATCAACCGCGACACGCGGGTCCAGACCGAACGCCGTGATCGGCTACTCATGCATCTGTTTCAGCACCAGATCCATCACCGCGGACAGGCGCACGCGATGCTCTCTGCAACAAGTATCGCGCCGCCTCAGCTCGACGAATTCTTCGCCGAGGGAGAAGCACCGCTCAGGGCTTCCGAATTTGACCAACTCGGATGGACCGAGGAAACCGTGTGGAAAGCCTAGCGGTGTAGCCTCGCCTCCATGCCCTACTCCCTCGCCATCTTCGATCTCGACGGCACGCTGGCCGACAGCTTTCCGTGGTTCCTGCGCACCATCAACGACGTCGCCGATCGCTTCGGCTTCCGCCGCGTCGCGGATGAAGATGTCGAGGGGCTGCGGCATGCTTCGTCGCGCGAGATTCTCAGCCGGCTCGAGGTGCCCTTGTGGAAGCTGCCGGCGATCGCCCGGCATGCGCGGCGGCTGAAGGCCGAGGCTGCGGCGGAGATTTCGCTGTTTGCGGGCGTCGAGGCGATGCTGCGGACGCTGGCGGAGAACGGCGTGCAGCTCGCGCTGGTAACCTCGGACAGCGAAGCCAATGCGCGCGAGAAGCTCGGCGATTGCGCGGCGCTGTTCGCGCATTTCGACTGCGCGGCCTCGCTGTTCGGCAAACCGTCGAAATTCCGACGGGTCATGCGGCGCGCCGGCGTGGAACCGGGCAAGGTCATCGCGATCGGCGACGAGGTGCGCGACATCGAGGCGGCGCGGGCCGTGGGGATCGCCTGCGGTGCGGTGGCCTGGGGTTATGCGGCGCCGGCGGCGCTGCGGGCGCTGGCGCCGGATCATATGTTTGACAAGATGGATGAGATTGCGCGCACAGTGCGCCCGGCGTCGTAGCCCGGATGGAGCAACGCGCAATCCGGGAAAGTGTCCCCGCATTCCGCTTCGCTCCATGCGGGCTACACGCCCCTACTCCGTCCTGCGCAAGAACGCCCCGAACGCGCGCGGGCCGTCGCCGGTCTTGACTTCGCCGATCACTTTCATCTCGGCCGCGTCGATGATGCTGAGTGTATTGCTCTCCCAGCAGGCGACGATGACGCGTTTGCCGTCCGCTGTCGCGGCGATGCCTTCGGGGTAGTCGCCGACATTGATCCGCTTGATCGGCTTCAGCGTCGCCAGGTCGAACACGCTGACAGTGCCGCCATACTGGTCGGTGACGAAGCCGCGGCCCCGCGCCAGCGCGACCGCATAGGGGCGCATCCCGACCGGCACGCGGCCGGTCTCGGCCCCAGCGGCGATGTCGATCACCGAGACATCGTTGGAGCCGACATTGGCGGTGTAGGCGCGTTTGCCCTCGGCATCGACGGTGACGCCGAACGGACGCGTTCCAACCTTGATGGTCGCCCTGCGCTGGCGCGTCGCGGTGTCCACCACCGAGACGCTATCATCGTCGCGATCGGCTGAGAGCAGCAGCTTGCCATCCGGCGTCACTGCGAGCCCCGACGGCGAGGCGCCGACCGCGATGCTGGCTGTGACGCTGCGGCTCGCCGCGTCGATCACCCGCACGGCCGCCGCGTACCAGTCCGCGACGTAGACGGTGCGGCCGTCCGGCGCGACGGCAATGCCAAGCGGTCCGCCGCCGACCTCGATCCGCCCCACAAGCTGCCGCGTTGCCGCGTCCACCACCGTCACGGCCTTGGCATCCGGGCTCGTGACATAGGCAAAGCGCCCGTCCGCGCTGACGGCGACGCCGGCGGGCTTGCCGCCGATCGGGATGATGGCAACGCTGCGCGCGGTGGCGAGATCGACGACCATCAGATCGTCGCTGAGCTGGTTGGTGACGAACGCCTCTTCGGCGGACACATGGGCAATGCCGGCAAGGCAAAGGCTGGCGGCGAGCGCCGCCAGGACCAGCGCCCGCACCGTCAGCTTCCGCTCTCGATCTTCTTCTTCAGTGCCTCGAGGCCGGCCTGATACAGCCCCTTCACCGCCTTGACCGCGGCTTCGTCACTCAGCTCCGGCGGCGGGTCGTTGTTGGGAAAGCCGCGGTAGAACGCGCCGGCCCATTCCAGCGTCGAGCCCTTGCCGTCGGCACTCGGCGTCACCGTCAGCGTCGAGGAATAATTGGTCACCGGCAGCACCTTCACGTCCACATTGGTGATCCGGTAGGAATAGCTCATCGCGGCGGCGTCGAACTTGTAGAGCTCCTCGTCGACGGTCGCGCCTCCCGTCAGCGTCAGCTTCCGCGTCGCGCCGATCTCGTTGCCCTTCTCGCCCTCGGTCTTGGTGACCGGCGGCAGCCAGCTCATGTCCTGGAAATTGCCGATTGCGGCCCACACCTTGGCCGGGGCAGCGTTGATCTCGATGGATTCGCGCACCTTCTGCCGGGTCGGCCCGTGGGCCCAGGCCGATGTCAAAGCCACCGCGCCCGCGGCAGTGAGCACCGCGGCCAGGACCGTGCGCCGTCCAATCGTCACCCTCATCTCGTTTCCTCATGCGTCTCATTGATCATGCGCGACTTGAAGCGCGCTGGGATCATGGTAGCGCATTTTGCGGCCGAGGGGAGACCCGTTCGTGGCCGCGTTGCGGCGGGCGTCCGGGCGCCCCACAACCCCTTGCCGCCCGGCGGGCAAAACACCCAAGCAGAGGGTCAATCACGGCTCGCAAAAATATTTCTCTTTATCCGTATTTCGGTTTATCGTATAGACAACCATCCCAACCCGGCCGAGGGGCGGATCGCGATCGTCACGAACGCGGGATGGGACGTGGTGGACGCAGGCGGCGTCGGCGCGAAGGGCTTTGCAGGGCGGGAAACCGTGAGCGAAGGCGTCGCGCACACGACCGGCGCAGCCTGCGTACGGCAAAATCGTGTGGTCCTGGCGCCCGGGGTCTGTGCGCCAAGTGTTGCGGTGATGTCGCGGCCCGACCGGGCGCGCGCATCAGCCATCCGCAAGGCGACGGGGGCAATAGTGCATCGCTCCCCGGGGAGAGCGCGACATAAGCCGTAAAACCACTGCGCAGGGAAGGCCGTGTGTTGGGCTTCACCTGTATGCCGCTGTGCAGCCTCTTGTAGCGCAACCTTCGCACAGTGGACCGTGGGTGCCAGCCGGCACCCGGCCTTCCCTGCGCCCTCGGCATTTTTGGGGGCCACCGTACTGGCAAAGCTCGGGCCCGATATGCCGCGAGGAGGCGAAGATGTGTCTACAATTCAGATGCGAGTTGGTGGAGAACAACGAATGCTTCTCGCTCCGTCATTGCGAGCACAGCGAAGCAATCCAGGGTACCTCCGCGGAGAGACTCTGGATTGCTTCGTCGCAAGGGCTCCTCGCAATGAGGCCCGAGACAGTGAGTGCCGATCAGGCCGCTCAATCACTCCGCGAGCGTCGCCTCTACGAACCCGCGCGGGTCGTCACAGAACTCCCGCATCACCCGGTAATGATCGGTCTGCTCCACCGTCGTCGGCTCCAGGCCGTATTTCCCGAGCCGAAGCAGTTGTGCGTTGGGATAGGCCATCAGCATCGGCGAATGGGTCGCCATGATGACCTGGCAGATGCGGGAATCCTCCATGCGTCGCAGCAGCTTCAGAAATCGATCTGGCGCGCCGGCGACAACGCCGATTCAGGCTCATCGAAGATGAAAATGCCTTGGCGCTGGCAACGCTCCTCGAAGAAGCGCAGGAAGCCTTCGCCATGGGAATGCGACAGGAAATTGGGACCGACCTGGCCGACATCACGTGCGGCCTTGTCGAGATATCGCGCCACCGAGAAAAAACTCTCGGCGCGAAAAAACCAGCCATTCGTGGTTTTCGGCAGCCAGCTTGCGCGCAGCGCCCTGGAGAGTTGGCCACCCATCTTCTCCCGCGCTTCCGAGTGATCGACGGGCATGTAACCCTTCCCGCCACCGGCGTCGTCGTAGCCGGCGAGCGCGGCAATCCCTTCGAGGATCGTCGACTTCCCTGTGCCATTCTCTCCGAGGATGATCGTGATGGCGGCGTTGAAGCTAAGATCGAAATCATCCGGAAAGATGGGCCGGCAAAAGGGATAAGCCTCGCGGTCGCGAACCTGCGACGGGTCGAGCCAGACGGGTTTCAGGTAAGGCGCCGGCAGATTGATCGTTCGGCTGCGTCTTCGGCTCATGTCCGGTTTCCGATCCAATCCGACCATCTTTGACAGGAACATATCAGGAACGAAACCCTCGCGAAAGCTGCATCTGAGAAACATGCAGCAACAAACCCCGACATGCGTGACGAGGGCAAACTGGAATCTGGAATTGCGGTCCGAAATCGCCTTGGAGAACCTGGCTCTGAGACAGTTTCCTGGCATGAGGCCAGCCCCCACCTCGCGACCCCGCAATGATTGACGGACGTCCGGGACTGTAAGAGCCGCGAGGAGTGCGCGATGGTATCAACGTATTTCAGTTACAGCTACATCGCGCGCAATCTCAAGCAGTCCCTGGCGCGGGTCGAACAGCAACAGGACGTGGCGCGAGAGGCCGCCTATTACAAAGCCCACATCGGCAAGGTGAAGTCCGTCGACGACTTCATGAAAGACTATCGCCTTTATCACTATGCAACGAAGGCATATGGCCTGGAAGACATGGCCTACGCCAAGGCCTTCATGAAAAAGGTGCTGGAGAGCGACCTCTCCGACGCAAACAGCTTTGTCAACAAGCTGGTCGACAAGCGTTACCGCGAGTTCGCCGCGGCATTTTCCTTCAATGGCAGCGCCACGCCGGTTGCGCAATCGGAGAACCAGACCGATGAGATGATCGGTCTGTACACGGCGACCAGGAAGAGCCAGGTCGATGCACTTACCGGCGACTCGAATTACTACAGCGCCGAAATCGGCAACATCAGCAGTGCAGACCAGCTCCTGAACAACGACCGTCTTCGCAACTATGTCTATTCGGCGTACGGAATCGATCAAGGCAAGTGGTCGCGTGACACGATAAGTCAGGTCTTGCGCAGCGATCCATCCGATCCCAACAGCTACGTCAACACCACTTTCGCCTCTCAGCTGAGTGGCCTCAACGCCGACCTTGCTCAGGCCCGATCGGATGTCACCGCAGCCAATTCAAGGATCGCCGACTACACCGCCCAACTCTCGCAACCGGGCGCGAACGTGACCCAGTTGAACGTCCAGATCCTGGTCGAAAAGTATCATCTGGAGTCATATGCGAACAGCATTTCCAGCCTCAGCGACCAGATAGGGACGATCGGCGGGTTTGTGGACCTCGCCGGCGCGTTCGAGTTTTCCTCCGACGGGTCGCTTCCGTCAGGCGTATCCGCGCAGAGTGCTGCAAACGTCACGATCACGAAACAGAGGTTCGACGACAGCAAGTCCGATGTCTATTCGGCGGCGAGCCCGTTGAACGAAGCTTTTGCGATCAGGCAATTCAGAACAGCCATCCTCAAGATCAATTCAGTCCAGGCGTTCGTATCGACACCAGGCGTGTATGATTTTGCGCTGGGAGCCGTCGGCCTCGATCCCGCAAACGTCTCGCCGGCGACTGTGACGGCCGTGCTCGAAAGCGATCTCAACGACCCCAACAGCTACGTCTATACCCTCAAGGACAATCGATATCTGGAGCTGGCACGCGCCTTCAACTTCGACGCAAAGGGCAATCTGACGACCCCCTTGGTGGCTCAGGGCTCGGCTGAAGTCCTCCAGATCGCGAAGGACTATGTCGTTGCAGCGGTGAAGAGCGCAAGCACGGCAACTCCCCAGCAGCAGGCGGCAGTTCGGGCACAGGCCACGAAGGATGCGTCGGAATATCAGCAAGCCATCACCGGGATCGACAGTGTTTCCGATCTTCTCGCAAACAGGCCGATGGTTGATTTCATCCTCCTGGCAAAGGGCTTGGACCCCAGGAAGGTCAGCACGGAATTTCTCAAGAAGATCTTCAGCTCCGACCTGAACAATCCAAAGAGCTTCGCGAACACCGAGAACGATCCTCGCTTTGCCGAAATCGTCGCGTCGTTCAATTTCGACAGCAAGGGCAACGTCGCGCGCCTTCCGATGATGGGTCCGCAGAAGCGGGATCAGTTTCGGGAAACACAGACGAATTATGTCGAGCAAAGCCTGGAGCAGCAGCAAGGGGATGCGAATCCCGGCGTGCGCCTGGCGATCTATTTCCAGCGGAAGGCGGGGGGCATCACGTCCGCGTACGACATCCTTGCCGACAAGGCGCTTTCGGAGGTGTTCAGGACCACCTTCGATCTGCCTGACTCGATGGCGGCGATGCCGATCGATCAGCAGGCCAAGTTCGTGGACAGATTCATGAAGATCAAGGACCTGTCCGATCCCGCGAAGGTTACAAAGCTGCTGAACCGTTTCTCCGCCATGTATGACATCAGAAACAGCCAGAGCACCGGCCAGGGTCAATCCCCCCTGCTCAACCTGTTTCAGGGATCCGGTTCGGGGATCAGTGACTCCACATACTTGGCCATTGCCAAGCTACGCACCCACTGATGATCGCTCTTCGGGGCTAGCCCAACACCTCGAGCACCAGCTCCATGGTCATCAGCACGGGATTGTCGCCACGGATCAGACGTCCCTCCGCCATGCCGCCGGTGTAGTCGATCAGGGCGACGTCGAGTGCGGCTTCGAGGGCGCCGGAGGGGCCGGCCGCAATCGTGCCGGCGGTTACTGCAAGCTCGGTCGCGAAGGGCTCGGTCACACCGCCATGAGTAAATCGGGCGCCGATGGTCGAACCAACACCGCCATGAATCTTCCCGCGCGCGATGCCCTGCGCGCGACAGAAGTCTTCGAGACAGCCGGCAAAATCCTGATTGGGGCGCAGCCGCAGCGCGAAAGCGCGGCTGGTCGTGCGCGCGCCGCTGCGCGCAGCCGTCACTGGCCCGAACAGCTTGAAATTGGTCTCGGGATCGAGCTCGGCGCTGAACATCGCACCATCGATACCGAAGGCCTCGACCTCGAACGGCTCGGCGACATCGGTCTCGTCCGGCAGCATGTGGCCGCCACTGGCGCGGCCATCGGCCTCCGTCCACAGCCCATGGCAATGAAAGAACGGCGCGCCGTCGCGCATGCCCAGCGTCATGCTGCCGAGCCTGGTGCGCGTCACGCCACTCGGCCGGAATGTGTCGCTGTAGAACGCGGCGTTCTCGCTGGTCTTCGACAGCGCCGGCATGACGTAGCCGAACGGCCCGAGCGTGCCGTGCCCGAAGTTGAGCACACCGCCGGCAAATCCCTCCGCGGCAAAACCGCGGCGCGCCGCCTCCAGCAGCGGCAGTCCTGCTTGAAGCGTGAAGGAGAAAGCGCGTCCCCTCGCCTCCACCCATTGGATGCGTTCGGCGACCGGCGCGCCGGGCTGCTTGATGCTGCGCATGACCTTCGCTCAGCCCACTCGTGTCTTATCGAGATCGAGCAGCCCGCGCGCCTCGAGCTCGTCGCGAACCATCCGTTTGGGAATTTTGCCATAGCCGGATTTCGGCAAGGCTTCCCAGAAGAAGAACCGCTTCGGCATCTTGTAGCGCGGCACTTTGGGCGACAGGAATGCCGCCATCTCCGCTTCGCTCACCGGCTTCGCGCCTTCGCGGGCGACGCAGACGGCAACGCCGACCTCGCCCCAGGTCGCATCGGGCACGCCGAGCACCGCGACCTCGCCGACGCAAGGATGAGTCAACATCTTCTCCTCGATTTCGCGCGGATAGATGTTGGAGCCGCCGGAGATGTACATGTCGGAGGCTCGTCCGGTGATGTAGACGAATCCCTCCTCGTCCATGTGGCCGAGATCGCCGGTGCGGAACCAGCCGTTGCGGAACGCCTTCGCATTGGCCTCGGGATTGTCGTAGTAGCCGGCAAGCACCGCGGGGCCGATTACGCAGATCTCGCCGCTCTGGTTGGCGCCGAGTTCGCGGCCCTCGTCGTCCTGGATCGAGACCTGCATGCCGGTACGCTCGAAGCCACAGGTGCCGATCTTCGCGTGCGGCCCGTCCTCGGGGTCATGCAGCGCCGCCGGCAGCACCGTGATGTTGCCGGTCACCTCGCCGAGGCCGAAATACTGCACGATGACCTTGCCGAGCTTCTTCAGCGCAGCCTTCTGGTCCTCGCGAATACATCGGCGCACCCGCATAGATTACCTGGCGCAGCGAGGAATGATCGTATTTGTCGGCGGCGGGATGCTCGACCATCATCTTCAGAATGGTCGGCACCACGAAGAGATTGCTGACCCGATGCGCCTCGATCAGGCGGAACGCCTCGTCGATGTCGAATTTCTCCGTCGGCAACAGCACGGTGCACACGCCGCGCGCGGTCTGCACCAGCTGATGCACGCCGGCGCCATGCGACAGCGGCGCCACCACCAGCGAGGCATCCGCTTCGGTGACGCCGGGGGTGAGATCGGCGAGATGGTTGGTGACGACAAAACCCATCTGACCGTGGGTGAGCACCGCAGCCTTGGAGCGGCCGGTGGTTCCCGATGTGAAGAAGAACCAGCAGGGATCGTCGTGCTCGACCGCGACGTTCTCGACCACCGTGCCTGCGCGCAAAGCGACGGCATCCGCAATCGACGTCTCGGCAAATGGCGCCCGACCGTCAATGCTCCAGGTGAATTCCAGCTCTCCATCCTTCACCGCCGCGGCGTGCTCGGGAAAATCGACGTGGCACAGAAACGCCTTCGCGCCGGAAGCCTGCGCGAGATAGGCGACCTCGTCCGGCATCAGGCGGAAATTGGTCGGTACCCAGACGGCGCCGAGCCGAAACGCGGCGAACATCGAGAAGAACATCTCGTCGCCGTTCTTGGAATGGACGAGGATGCGGTCGCCCTTCGCGATGCCGCGCGCCGCGAGGGCTGCCGCCAGCGCCGAGACCTGCGCGTCGATCTCGCGCCAGGTCCAGGATCTGTCACCCCAGACGAAACCGGGACGCGCCCCATGCCGCCGCGCATTCTGGGTGAGCATGTGAGCGAGATTCATGACGCGGCGGGACATGCGCAGGGGCTGCATCGGGTTTCCTCTTCGGCGGCGGACGGCACACGAACCGCCCGCTCATTGCAGCCCATTTATCGCCATCGCCAGTACCCCTGCAAGGCTGCCGGGCGCAGCGCAGCCCATCCAACCGTTCAGGAAATTTTAAACATGATCGGCGCAACCTTCGTCAGTTCTCGCGTAAAGAGTGCCGCATCATGGTCAAAGCGCCCGCCCTCCTCCTGCTATCGCTGGCGCTTGCCGGGTGTGCCGTGGGCCCACAAGCGCACTTCGCCTCCGATCCCGCCTTCAAGTCTACGCGCTATGCCTGGGACGGCGCCGGCGAGAATCCCAATCACCCGCGCGCTGCCTCGGAACCAGCACGGACCGCCCGATCCGAGCGCAACAGATCGCAAGCCGGGCTTCAGCCCTATTCAAAGGAATGGTGGCAGGCGCAGGACGGCATCGAGGCTGAACAGGACGCCAGGGTCAACCGTTCCCTCGTCATCTGTCAGGGATGCCTGCGCCCGCAGCCGCGGCCCGAGGATTCCAGGCTCGCCAAAGCGACCGATTGAAGCATCCGGACTATCAGGACCCGGAGGAACTCCGACCCCGTCGTCGCGAGAAGCGACCGAGAGCTACAACGCCCCGAGCTTGCGCAATGACTCCTGTGCGGTCTGCAGGCCCGGTTTCAATTCCAGCGCCTTTCTGAAATCGGCAATCGCGCCCTGTTTGTCGCCGAGCCGCAGCTTAGCCTGTCCGCGGTTGTTCCACGAGAACACGTCGGAGGGATCGTATTGCAGCGCCTTGTCGTAATCGGAAACGCCGCCCTTGCTGTCGCCCTGATAGAGCCGGATCATACCGCGATTGCGCCAGCCCCGCGCGTCGGTCGGCGCAACACGGATCGCCGAACCATAATCGGCGGCGGCGCGATCGAGCTGCTCGCTGTCGCGATAGACGTTGCCCCGGTCGATATAGGCGAGCACATCGGGCGCGAGCTTGATCCGCGTCGTGTAGTCGGCGATGGCGTGCGCCATGTCGTGCCTGCGGTAATGAACCAACGCACGATTGGCGTAGGCCATGGCGTATTTGGGATCGCGCTTGATCGCGGCATCAAAGTCGGCGAACGCACCGTCGAGATCGCCCTTGTTGAAACGCGACTCGCCGCGATTGCCGTAGGCCAGCGCCAGCGACGGATCGAGCTTGATGGCCTGGTCGTAATCGGCGATGGCGCGATCATAGTCGCGCTTGGAACTGTAGACACGGCCGCGATTGTTGTGGGCGCAGGCATAACCGGGGTCGAGCCTGACCGCCTCGTCGAGATCGGACAACGCCGCCTCGAGCTCGCGCTTCTCGGTGAGGCCATGACCGCGATTGCAATAAGCGCCGGCGAGCCGACGTCCGCTTTCGCTGTTCGTTTCGATCACGGTCGAGCAACCCGTGATCCGCTCGTCCGGCGTGCTGGTCAATCCGACGCAAGCCTCCCAGGCCGGACCGCCTGCCGCCGCAACCGGCGCCGGCGAGATCAGCGCGGCGAGCAGCGCGATGAGGCTGAGCGGGACACGCATTTTCCGGATATCTCCCCTGCAACCTCTCTTGGTCGCACCTTGGCAAGGGCCGGTTCAGGCGCCTAAATCAGAGGCAAGCAGCATGTCGGGAGGATTTTGCATGGCGCCATCGGTACGGGACAACAAGGACAGAAGCCGCTTCGAGCTCGATGTCGGCAGTGAAATCGCCTTCGCCAATTACCGGCTGACGCCGTCGGCGGTGATCATCACCCACACCGAGACGCCGCGAGCGCTGCGCGGCCGCGGCATCGGCTCCGAGCTGGTCAAGGGCGCGCTGGAATTGATCCGCCGCGACGGCAGGAAGGTGATCGCCGGTTGCGGCTTTGTCGTCGACTATCTCGACAGGCATCCGGAAGATGCGGATCTCGTCGCCTGAATGCAAAAGGGCCCGCGCGATCGCGGGCCCTTGGGTTACGACCGGCGATCTCGGTCAGTGCTTGATCTCCGGCGGCAGCTTGCCGCCGTTCGCGGCGAGCTTCGACATCACCTGCTTGTGCAGCCAGACGTTCATGCTCGCGGAATCGTTGGTGTCGCCGCTGTAGCCGAGCTCCTTGGCGAGGTCCTTACGCGCAGCGAGGCTGGAATCGATGTCGAGCGCCTTCATGAGGTCGACGATCGAGGTACGCCATTCCAGCTTTTCGCCCTTGTGCGCGGCGACGGCCGCATCGACGATCGAGGCAACGTCCACCGCTGGCGCCGATCCGCTCGGCGCTGCCCCCGCGGGCGCGCTGCCCGATGGTGCGCTGCCTGCGGGCGCCGCGGAAGCTGGATGGCTACCGAAGATCGCGCCCATAATTTTCCCGAAAATGCTCATGTCTGCTCCCCGAAAAGGACCCGTGGAAGGGCCTTGAGTGGCCCTTATAGACCAAGTTGCGTCATTGCGCCCGCGAAGTTCCGCGAGCCAACACGCAGCATCAGCTTATCTGCGGCGAAATGACGACCGAATGACATCGTCGAGGTTGCGCTGCGGCATCGAATCTCACCCAAGCGTGAGGGACAGGACTCGCAAATGGGCGTACGCTTCACGTTCAGTTCGCGATGCCATCCAGAATCGCGTCTGGTTGAGATCGCGAAACTCAGAACAGCGGCCGCTCGCGCCGTTTGCTGGCGCCAGATGCGGCCGCATGGCAAGGGAGCTAGCGACCATGGCCACACTCTACCAGGGCAATGTCCCCACCATGGCCCAGACCGCCGAAGCGGCTGGACCGGTGATCCGAACCATCCAACTCTCCGATCTGAACGATGCGCTCAAGCGCGGCTGGGAAGATTTCAAGGCGGTGCCGAGCCACGCCATCATCCTCTGCGTGATCTATCCTGTGCTGGGCCTTGTGCTCGCCCGCGTGGTGATGGGCTATTCAGTGCTGCCGTTGTTGTTTCCGCTGGCCGCGGGCTTCGCGCTGATCGGCCCGTTCGCCGCTCTCGGTCTCTACGAGCTCTCCAGCCGGCGCGAGCGCTATGAAGAAGCCAGCGCCTGGGATGCCATGGAGGTGCTGCGTTCGCCCTCCTTCGGCGCTATGCTCGGCCTCGGCGCGCTGCTGCTGGCCCTGTTTGTGACCTGGGTTGCGACCGCGCAGGCGATCTACGTCGCCGCTTTCGGCTATGAAGGCGCGTCCGGGATCTCGGATTTTCTGACGCGCGTTCTCACGAGCCGGCAAGGCTGGTGGCTGATCGTGGTCGGCTGCGGCACCGGCTTCCTGTTCGCGCTTGCCGCGCTCTGCATCAGCGCCGTGTCGTTCCCGCTGATGCTCGACCGCCATGCCGGCGCGTTCGAGGCAATGGTGACGTCGCTGCGCGTCGTCGCGAAGAACCCGGTGCCGATGGCGGCCTGGGGCCTGATCGTGGCCGTCCTGCTGGCGCTGGGCACGATTCCCGCCTTCCTCGGCCTTGCCGTGGTGGTCCCCGTGCTCGGCCATGCCACCTGGCATCTCTACCGCAAGGTGATCGCGGCCGATCCGGGCGCGCGCCCGGTGCCGCCTCCACCGCATCGTCCACGCAAGCCGGCTGCCGATTTCCCCGCCAACCTCTTCCCCTGGCGCAATCGGACCGACGCCTGACGATATCGTGACGTGCGATCCTGCCCCGGTGCGGGCAGGATCGCGCACCGCCATGCGCCTTGCTTTGGCCGCGGTTTCCACCGAGATTGCGCCCGCCGTTCAGATCACTTCACGGAATTTATTTGCTCGAATGACCCCGACGATTTCTCGTCTCGCCCTCGCAGCCTTAGCCATCACCGCGTCCATCTTATCCGCTCAGCCAGCGCTTGCCGCTGTTGCCTGCGGTTCAGGCAATTTCGACGCGTGGCTTGCAGATTTCAAAACCGACGCCGCGGCCAAAGGCGTCTCGCAACAGGCCATTTCCGCCGGGCTCGCCGGTGTAACGCTCGATCAAAGCGTGCTCAACCGCGACCGCTCGCAGAAGGTCTTCACCCAGAGCTTCGAGGAGTTTTCCGGCCGCATGGTGCCGCCGCGCCTGACGCGCGGCTCCAACATGATGAAGCAATACGGCTCGGTGCTGTCGCGCATCGAGCAGACCTACGGCGTGCCTGGCGAGGTGCTGGTCGCGATCTGGGGTCTCGAGACCGATTTCGGCGTCAATACCGGTAAGTTCGCGACCATCCGCTCGCTGGCGACGCTGGCCTATGACTGTCGGCGCTCCGAGCAATTTCGCGCCGAACTGTTGGATGCGCTCCGCATCGTCCAGCGCGGCGACCTCGCACCGGCCGACATGAAGGGCGCCTGGGCCGGCGAGCTCGGACAGACCCAGTTCATGCCGTCGTCATGGATGAAATACGCCGTCGATTTCGACGGCAATGGCAAGCGCGATCTCCTGCACAACGCCCCTGACGTGCTCGCCTCCACCGCGAACTATCTTGCCGGTTATGGCTGGCAGAAGGGTAAGGATTGGCAGCCGGGCAGTCCAAACTTCGCGGTGCTGCAGCAGTGGAACAAAAGCGAGGTCTACTCGAAGACCATCGCGTATTTCGCCACCCAGCTCGCGCGCGCCCCTTAGCAGCCCCTCGTCAAAACGCGGAAGGCCAATCGCCTGGCGACCGGCCCTCTCTGTGCGTTTTTACCCCTATTTGCCCATGGTGGCGTGCATCGCCTTGTTCAGATGCGCGCCGCACGCCCCCATTTTGCCGTTGAGCAGCGAGTCCTGCGCGGCTGCGATCTCCTTTTGCGCGACGAACTTGCCGTCACCATCGGCCATGTTCTCGATCGCGGTCTCGGTCTTCTCCAGATTGGCCGAGCTGCAGCCGCCGGCGGCGTGCTTGGCGGCTTGGGCCGGCGCGACGGCGAACGCGACAGCGGCAATTGCGATAACCCCGAGTAACTTCGTCATGACGTTACCTTCCTTCTCTTGTTCTTGGGCCAGAGCCAGCGATATTGCCGGATTCTGCGACATCACCTTCCTCTGGGCGCGGCAACTTGACGCAATGAATTCCCCGCGAGAATTGCGTGATGTTGCGCGCCACGCAGAGCCACATGCAAAATTTCTGATTTTCATTACACGCTTGTAATCAACGCCTCACGTTCGGCGTGTGTGCACCGCGCCCGGGCGGCGGTTGGGGCTGACCAAGCGGAATGAATTGGTCCCTGCCTGGCCGCCGTTTGTCACGTCGATCCAGGTGAATCGCTGGCCGCAGTGGAAAGGTACCGCACAGGCTAGCGCGATGAACACAAATTCACTTTTTTTACTCCGCCCATCATGCGATTCGCGCATGCCAGACTTGGGTATAGGAGCTAGTCAATCACCTTGCGACGACCGGAAAGCAGCCTATTTGACCTCTGAATGGAACCGGCTGAGCCAAGACAAATCCGTGAATTAACGGGCATTTTTAGCGCGATGTCCCCTGTTCCGCCTACCCTTTGGGCGGGAGTGCTTCCGGGTTAATCGTCCGTTACCAATGCCATGCATTGAGCGCTTAGCTGCATCGCAACATCGGAACTTTCGCACTGCACCACTCTCACCTATATTCATTTCAACGATGAGGCTCGGGCAAGAGCTGAATCGAACTACAGGAGACTACCAATGCTGCTCTCGCTCATCCGCATGATCCAGGCTTTCCGGGACTATCAGCGCAATGTTGCCGAGCTGTCCCAGCTCAGCGATCGCGAGCTGGCCGACATCGGCCTCGATCGCTCGGACATCCCGCGCGTTGCCGCCGGTCAGTATCAGGGCTGATATTTCAGCCCTTAACCGGACGAACCGATAGCGCCCGCCTCGTGCGGGCGTTGTCGCATCCGGAGGCAGAAAACTCGATCTCGGCGATTCCACTGATCGCCGAAAAGCGCTACCTGTCCGCCCCATGACAGGACCCCAATCAAATACCGTGCACGTGATCGGCGCAGGCCTTGCCGGCTCCGAAGCCGCCTGGCAGGTGGCCAAATCAGGCGTGCCCGTGGTGCTGCATGAGATGCGGCCGACCCGCATGACCGAGGCACACCGCACCGATGGGCTTGCCGAGCTCGTCTGCTCCAATTCGTTCCGCTCGGACGATGCCGCCAACAACGCCGTCGGCCTGCTGCATGCCGAGATGCGCCGCCTCGATTCGCTGATCATGCGCGCAGCCGACGCCAACCAGGTGCCCGCCGGCGGCGCACTGGCGGTGGACCGCGACGGCTTCTCAGCGGCCGTCACCAAGGCGCTGAACGATCATCCCCTGATCGAGATCGCCCGCGGCGAGGTCGCAGGCCTGCCGCCGGCCGAGTGGAGCAACGTCATCGTTGCGACCGGCCCCCTCACTTCGGCGCCGCTGGCCGACGCGATCAGAGAGTTGACCGACGAGAACGCCCTCGCCTTCTTCGACGCGATCGCGCCTATCGTGCACCGCGAATCCATCGACATGTCGGTGGCCTGGTTCCAGTCGCGCTACGACAAGGTCGGCCCCGGCGGCACCGGCGCCGACTACATCAACTGCCCGATGACAAAGGAGCAGTATGACGGCTTCGTCGCAGCGCTGGTCGCCGGCGAGAAGACCGAGTTCAAGGAATGGGAGACCAACACGCCCTATTTCGACGGCTGCCTGCCGATCGAGGTCATGGCGGAACGCGGCCCCGAGACTCTTCGCCACGGGCCGATGAAGCCGGTCGGCCTCACCAATCCGCACGATCCCACCACAAAGGCCTACGCGATCGTGCAGCTGCGCCAGGACAACAAGCTCGGCACGCTCTACAACATCGTCGGCTTCCAGACGAAACTGAAATACGGCGAGCAGCAACGCATCTTCCGCACCATTCCGGGGCTGGAGAAGGCCGAATTTGCTCGCCTTGGCGGCCTGCATCGCAACACCTTTCTCAACTCGCCAAAGCTGCTCGACGGCCAGTTGCGCCTGCGGGCGCAGCCGCGGCTGCGCTTTGCCGGCCAGATGACGGGCTGCGAGGGCTATGTGGAATCCGCCAGCGTCGGCCTGATTGCCGGTCTCTATGCGGCAGCGGAGGTGCGCGGCGAGACGCTTGCGAGTCCGCCGGTCACGACGGCGCTCGGATCCCTGCTTGCCCACATCACCGGCGGCCATATCGAGACCATCGAGCCCGGCACGCGCTCGTTCCAGCCGATGAACATCAATTTCGGCCTGTTCCCGCCGCTCGCCAGCGCACCGACGAAGAAGCCCGACGGAAGCCGGCTGCGCGGGAACGAGAAGACGGTGGCCAAAAAGCAGGCGATGAGCGCGCTGGCGCTCGCCGATCTCGATCGCTGGATCGCCGATCACCTGCGCATTGCCGCCGCGGCGTGAGTTTTCGATGAACCTTCCCAAAGACGACGCCGCAACACTCTCGGCGCGCTGGACCGAGGGCGTGCTGCTCAAGCGCGACGTGTTCTCGACCGTCGAGCGCGGCCGCTTCCGCGACGATGACGGCGAGGTCGACGCGGTGCTGCGCCGCCTCGACGAGGTGCCGTGGTGGTCATTCCTTTTGGCGCGCCATCTGTTCGCCCGCGAGACGCATGCGCTGGCCCTCGCCAAAGGTCTCGATGTCGGCCCGGAGCTGCTGTGGGCCGGACGCCGCGCGCTGGTGCGCAGCTTCGTCGACGGTGTCGCGCTGCATCTGGCGAAACCACATGGCGACCTCGCCTATTTTCGGTCAGCCAAGGCCGCGCTGCGACGGCTGCGACGCGCCGGCATCTGCCACAACGATCTTGCCAAGGAACAGAACTGGCTGGTCGGCCGCGACGGTCGCGCCTATGTGACCGACTTTCAGCTCGCGGCCTGCTTCGACCGTCGCGGGCGGCTTTACCGCATCCTGGCCTATGAAGATCTCCGGCATCTGCTCAAGCACAAGCGCTCCTACGCGCCTGAGGCGCTGACGCCGCGCGAGCGCAAGATCCTGGCGAAGAAGTCGTTCGCCGCCAGCCTCTGGCTCGCCACCGGCAAGAAGGTCTATCGGGCAATCACCCGCGGCCTGTTCAACTTCACCGACCGTGAAGGCGGCGGCCGCCGCCTCGTGAACGACGCGCCGGTTCTGGCGGAATTGATCCGCCAGAACCCTGCCGTGCGCGACGCTGCCATCGTCGCCTTTGCCGACCGCCGCTCCGGTGTCGGCCTCTATGCCTTCGTCGAAGCCGATCAGGCCGCGCTCGAAGGCCAATTGCGGAACGAGCTCACAGCCGCCAAGGGGCCGAAGCCGCCGGAACACATCCAGGTCGTGCACGCGCTGCCACGCAACGCCGACGGCAAGCCGCGCACAGAGATCCTGCAACTGGTCGCCATGAACCAGCTCGATCTGATCGAGCCCATGATGAAGAACGACCAGGACCGTGCTTTCCTCAAGGACATCCTGGAGCAGCGCAAGAACCTGCGCGACCGCTTCAATTTCGAGGCCGACCTGCCGGCGGGCTAGCGTGGATCACGCCTTGAAGCGTCCACATTGGCGATAGAGAAGCGATCCGATAATTCGAGCTTGGCGGGGGGACTTGGCGGGGTCATGGGCACTCGGGAGACGATGATGCATCGTGTGGTTGGCGGCCTGATCGCCGGCCTTCTGCTGTTCGCCACCACGTCCGCAATGGCCGAATCCCCCGCCGACCTGATCTCCAGCTTCCGCCTCAAGCATGGTGAGGTCCGCGTCGTCCGCGATTCGACCCTCGACCGCATCGCCATGGACCAGGCGCGCGCGATGGCGACGAAGGACGACCTCAGTCACGACGCCCTCGGCCCGTTCAACCGCCGCGTCGCACCTGCCGGCGCAGGCCGCGCTGCCGAGAACATCGCCTACGGCTACGACAATTTCGAGAAGACCCTCGGACAATGGATCGACTCGTCCGGTCACCGCAAGAACCTGCTGCTGCACAACGCGTCTCGCGTCGGGATCGCGAGCGCGAAGAACGCCAGCGGCAAACGCACCTATTGGGCGATGGTGATCGCCGGCGACTACGAGCCGAAGGGCAAAGGCAAAGGCAAGAAAGACGGGGAGCCTCTGGTTGCCGTGAAGCGCGAGGCCGCGCCTGCGAGCAAGCCGAAATCCAGCGGCTGCCACATCAAGCTGCTCGGCCTCTGCATCTGAGATCAAGCCCAGCCATCTTGCCCGCTTCCCTCGACGCGTTTAATCCACGCACGAGGGTCGCGAGACGCGGAGGCATGGATGATGGATATCGACCGAATTCGTCGCGAGACGCCGGCTGCCTCTCGGCTCGCCTATCTTCATAACGCGGGCGCGGCGCTGATGCCGGCGCCGGTGGTTGCGGCGATGAAGGAACACATCGACCTCGAGAGCGAGATCGGAGGCTATGCCGCTGCCGATCGGGAGTCGCGCCGGCTTGAATCCGTTTACGGCTCGGTCGCCCGCCTGCTGAATGCCGCGCCTGATGAGATCGCGCTCATGGAGAACGCGACGGTTGCCTGGCAGATGGCTTTCTACGCGCTTCAGTTTCGCGATGGCGATCGGATCCTGACCGCGGAGGCGGAGTACGCGGCCAACTATGTCGCCTTTCTTCAGGTCGCCAAGCGCACAGGCGTCGCGATCGACATCGTGCCGAGCGATGCCAGCGGCGAACTCGACCTCGCCGCGCTCGAACGCATGATCGACGAGCGCGTGAAACTGATTGCGATCACCTGGGTTCCGACCAATGGCGGGCTGGTCAATCCGGCTGCAGCTGTCGGCAAGATCGCGCGGGCGCACGGCATCCCCTATCTGCTCGACGCCTGCCAGGCGGTCGGACAGTTGGCGGTCGACGTTGATGCCATCGGCTGTGACATGTTGTCGGCGACCGGTCGCAAATTCCTCCGCGGCCCGCGCGGCACCGGCTTTCTCTACGTCCGCCGGGCGATGCTGCAGCAGCTCGAACCGCCAATGATCGATCACTTCGCCGCACCCTGGGTCTCGCGGGACGCTTATCGGCTGCGTGACGATGCGCGCCGCTTCGAGACCTGGGAGAACAACTACGCAGCCCGGCTTGGGCTAGGCGCGGCTCTCGATTATGCCCTCGATATCGGGATCGGCCCGATCGAGCGGCGTTGCCGCATGCTGGCGGACCGCCTTCGGGGTGGCCTTGCGTCGATTCGCGGCATCAGAATTCGCGACCTCGGACGCGCTCCGGGAGCCATCGTCAGCTTCACGGTGGAAGGGTACGAGGCGGAAGCGGTCGTCAGCGACGCGGCCGCAGCCGGTATCACGGTCGGTGCCTCAGATCCGTCGAGCACGCGCATCGATGCTGAAATTCGCTCGCTGCCGCCGGTGGTGCGCGCCTCCCCGCATTACTACAATACGGAAGCCGAGATCGATCGGCTGATCGCCCATTTGGCAGGTTTGATGCCGCGATAGCAGCGGGTGCGCAGAGCTCAGGTACAGCGCGCACTCAATCCGGATGCGCCAAGCTTCGCCATGACCTCGTCGAGATGGGCGCTGTCGCGGGTCTCGATCACCAATTGCAGCAACGTCGCCTTGGCCGGAAGATCCGAGAACGTGCGCTGGTGCGAGACCTCGATGATGTTGGCGCCGGCCTCGGCCAGCAGTGCCGCGACCGCAGCCAGTTGGCCGGGCCTGTCGGGGATGTCGAGCGACAATTGGGTGAGCCGCCCCTCGCGCGCCAGCTCGCGGGTCAGGACCGATGCGATCAGACGTGTGTCAATATTGCCGCCGCTCAGCACCAGCCCGACCTTCTGGCCGGCGAAACGGGACGGGTCGGACAGGAGCGCGGCGAGGCCGGCGGCGCCGGCGCCTTCGACGACCGTCTTCTCGATCGAGATCAGAGTAGCGACCGCGCGCTCGAGCTCGGCTTCGTTCACC
This sequence comes from Bradyrhizobium sp. WSM4874, assembly GCF_055811835.1. Lineage (NCBI taxonomy): Bacteria > Pseudomonadati > Pseudomonadota > Alphaproteobacteria > Hyphomicrobiales > Nitrobacteraceae > Bradyrhizobium > Bradyrhizobium sp. WSM4874. Next base: position 181,753 of record NZ_JBVVPR010000002.1, on the reverse strand, counting down.
AGTGCGATGTCGTCGACGAGGCGGCGGACGATTTCGGCCGTGATCTTGCCGGGCGATTTCACCGCGATGCCTTCGGCGAGCGTGTCGCCGCGTGCCGGCAGATTGCCGTCGTGGATGGCGTTGTACATCGAGGGGTAGAGCCAGGCCTCGACGCCGAGGATCCGCAGCGACGGCTTGATCGATTTCGCGGCAATGGCGATACCGCTGATCAGGCCGCCGCCGCCGATCGGGACGACCAGCGTATCGAGCTCCGGCACTGCCTTGAGTATTTCCAGCCCGACCGTGCCCTGCCCCGCGATGACGAGCGGATCGTCATAGGGATGGACGAAGATCATGCCGCGGGCTTCGCCGTGGCTGCGCGCAAACGCGGCCGCCTCCTCCAGCGTGGCGCCCGTTACCACCACCTCGGCGCCGTGATGCCTGGTGTTCTCGATCTTCACCATGGGTGTGCCGACCGGCATGACGATGGTTGCGGGAATGCCGAGCCGCTTGGCGTGATAGGCGACGCCCTGCGCGTGGTTACCCGCCGACATCGCGACGACGCCGCGCGCGCGCTCGTCCGGCGTCAGCGTCGTGAGGCGGTTGAGCGCGCCGCGCTCCTTGAACGAGGACGTGAACTGGAGGTTCTCGAATTTCAGCCAGATGTCGCAGCCGCAGATATTGCTCAGCGTGCGGCTGTAGCTACAGGGCGTCTCGACGACGGCGCCGCGGATGGTCGCGGCGGCGGCATGAATGTCGCTCAGCGAGACCGGAAAGGCGCCGAGATCCGTGGCGATACTTTGGGACAACTCAGCCATGGGACAGCATAGGTCATTTGGCCGTTCGAGGCGATAAGCCAACCGCTATTTGGTAAACTTTGGGGAACGCGAGGCCCGCCACAGCGTCCACAGCGTGCGCAGCCGCGACGATGGCTGCGGCGTAAAGGGATCGCGCCCTGGCTGCGACAGGCGCTCGAGGTCGGCCCGTACCTGGCTCAAAGGCAGAAACGCTGGCCGTGCCGACACCGGCACCTCGGGCAACAGCGACAAGGCCGTGGTCAAATGCTGCTTGGCCTCGCTCGCGAGCTGGTCCAGGACGGCGCGCAAATTCGGCGTCTCCTTGCCGGCGAACACGTCCTCCATATTGCAATTGTAGCTGGTCAGCAGCTGCTGCGGCAGGAACAATTGCCGGTGCGCCGCATCACGCGGCAAGTTCGTGATGACTTGCGCGATGCCCTGAGCCAACCCGGCATGCCGCGCGAGATGCTCGGCTGGGTCTAGGGGTGACGCCATGATCCGCGCCGCGAGAGCGAACAACGCCGAGCAGGTCGCGGCCAGATAGCCTTCTAGAGCCGTCATGGTCGGCATTGGGTCGTTGTAGAGATCGAATTGATGCTCGTCGGCGAGCAGCGACAGCGGCTCGACCGGCAGGCCGAAATCACGGATTGCGCGGAGCAGCTCCGCCGCCACCGGATTGCCCTCGGCGCTGCCATGGACCTGGCCCGACAGCATGTCGGTCCACCATTGCAGGCGGATTTCACCGGGCAAGGGCTGGCTCACCTGGTCGCGGACGCGGACGATCTCGACATTGAAGGCATAGAGCGCCAGCAGCGCGCGGCGCTCGGCAGCAGGCGCGAACAGGGCCGCCGCATAGCGCGGAAAGTCGTGGCTGCGCACGAGGTCAGCACAGAACGCAGCAGAATCCGGCGGCGGCGCGGAGCCACTCATGGCACGGCGATCAGCGCGGCCGCGACGCGCCGCCGTTCGCCGATCATGATGTTGTAGGTACGCACGGCGGGACCGGTCTGCATCGTATCCAGAACCACCCTCGCCGCTTTAAGCGCTTGGCGCAGTTCCGCCGGCGGCAGCCAGACCCCGGTTCCGGTGCCGATCAGGAGCGTGTCGATGCTGTTGGCGGACTTGAAAACTCGATCCAGCGAATAGCGGTCGATCTTCGCGGGGTCCGTTATGTCCCAGGCCCAGATCGCGTCGGGCAGGCAAAGCAGTGATCCCCGATGCGACATGCCGGCAAAGGCAAAGCCGCCCTTGCCATAAGCTTCGATCGGCGCCGAGCGTGGGAAATGCGGTGCGTTGGGATCGCCGGCCATGAGCTTCGTCCGAATGAGCTTACTGCCCTCGCAAACTCCTGCGAGGGCACGCGGTTCGGATCATGCCTTGCTTTTCTTCGCGGGCGTAGCGCTATCGACCGCATCTTCACGATGCTCGCCGACGCCGAGATAGATCAGGATCGGGGCCGCGATGAAGATCGAGGTGTAGGTACCGACCAGCACCACGCCGAACATCATCACCGCGGTGAAGCTGTGGATGGCATGGCCGCCGAACAGCAGCAGAGCCAGCAGCGCCAGCGTCACAGTGAAATGGGTGATGATCGAGCGCGACAGCGTCGAATTGATGGACTCGTTGAGGAGCTGCGGCATCGGCATCTTCTTGTAGCGCCGCAGCATCTCACGGATACGGTCGTAGATGACGACGGTGTCGTTCAGCGAATACCCCAAAATGGTCAGAAGCGCCGCGATGCTGGTCAGGTCGAAATCGACTTGGCTGATCGACATGAAGCCGATCGTCAGCACGATGTCGTGCACGTTGGCGATCATAGCGCCGAGCGCGAACTGCCACTCGAAGCGGAACCAGAGGTAGACCAGGATCGAGACGATCGCCAGCATCAGGCCGAGCATGCCGTACGCGAGCAATTCGCCCGATACGCGCGGTCCCACCACCTCGACGCGGCGATAATCGACGGAATCGCCAAGCGCAGTGCGGACCTTCTGCACGGCCTCCTGCTGGGCGGCGTCGCCGCCCGGCTGCTCCGCGACGCGGATCAGGACGTCCGCGGGGCCGCCGAATTGCTGCAACTGGACTTCGCCGAGACGCAGGCCATCCAACGTCGTACGCATCGCCGCGATATCGGCGGTGCCGGACTTGGCCTGCACCTCCAGCAGCGTGCCGCCGCGGAAGTCGATGCCGAAATTCAGGCCATGGGTGAAGAACAGCGTGATCGCGACGATCGACAACGCCGCCGAGATCGGGAAGCTGATGCGCCGAAACCGCGTGAAGTCGAAATGGGTATCGTCGGGGACGATGCGCAGCGACGGCAGCCAGCCGAATGCAGCAACCACGGTGAGAATGGCAATCAGGACGCCGAGCCCGATGAGAACGGTGTGATTCACGATCAGGCTCCTAGATCGGCACGCTCTGCGGCCGCTTCCACCGCACCCACCAGGCCACGATCAGCCGGGTCAGGGTGAAGGCGGTGAACACCGTGGTGATGATGCCGATTCCGAGCGTCACGGCGAAGCCGCGCACCGGACCGGTGCCGATGTAGAACAGCACCGCGGCAGCAATGAAGGTGGTGATGTTGGAATCGAGGATGGTCGCCAGCGCCCGCTTGAAACCGGCATCGATCGCCGAGATCGCGTTGCGGCCGCCACGCAATTCCTCGCGGATGCGCTCGTAGATCAGCACGTTGGAATCGACCGCGATGCCGACGGTGAGCACGATGCCGGCGATGCCGGGCAGCGTCAGCGTCGCGTTGAGCAGCGACAAGAGTCCGAAGATCATGGCCACGTTGATGGCCACCGCAATGTTGGCGAACACGCCGAACAGGCGGTAGGTCAAAAGCATGAAGATGATGACCAGGATCGAGCCGACGTAAGCCGCGAGCTCGCCCTTCTCGATCGAGTCCTGGCCGAGGCCCGGACCGACGGTGCGTTCCTCGACCACCGTGAGCGGTGCCGGCAGCGCGCCGGCGCGCAGCAGGATCGCGAGATCGTTGGCCGATTGCACGGTGAAATTGCCGGATATCTGGCCCTGTCCGCCGGTGATCGGTTCGCGGATCACGGGCGCCGAGATGACCTTGTTGTCGAGCACGATCGCGAAAGGCAGCCCGACGTTCTCTTGCGTGGCCTGCGAGAACTTGCGCGCACCCGACGTATTGAACTTGAAGCTCACGACGGGTTCACTGGTGCGCTGGTCAAAGCTCGCCTGGGCATCGGTCAGATCGCCGCCGGCGACCAGCACCTGCTTCTTGACCACATAGGGCGTGGGCGGCGGCGACGCGCTCATCAGAAGCTCGGATTCCGGCGGCAAACGTCCCTGCTGCGCCTGATCGGGCGGCACGGACGCATCAACCATGCGGAATTCCATCTTCGCGGTCTTGCCCAGCAATTCCTTCAGACGGGTCGGGTCCTGGAGGCCGGGGACCTGCACCAGGATGCGGTCGTTGCCCTGGCGCTGGATGACGGGCTCGACGGTACCGAGTTCGTTGACGCGGCGTTCGACGATCTGGATCGACTGCTCGATGGTCTTGCGCATGCGGTCGAGCATCGCGGCCTGCGGGATGGTAAGGCGGATCACGCCGCCGCCGGCGTCAGTCACCTCCAGGTCGCGCTGACCGCTGGATCCGACCAGTCCGCCCAGCGGCTGGGACAGCTCGCGCAGCTTAGCGAGCGCAGGCTGCAGGTCGGATTCCTTGGTGATCCGAACCTCGGCCGCGTCGTTGCGCAGGGTGACGCCGCCGGTGAAGCCGATCTTGGCATCGCGCAGCGTCCGGCGAACGTCGTCGCGGACCTGGTCGAGCCTTTCCTTCTTCACATAGTTGCCGTCGACCTCGAGCAGCAGATAGGAGCCGCCTTGGAGATCGAGGCCGAGCACGAGCCGACGCTGCGCCCAGGCGGGCCAGGTCTTGACCTGCGCTTCGGGAAAGAAGTTGGGGACCGCGCAGAGGCACACGATCAGCGCCGTCAGGATAATCCCGAGCGCCTTCCACCGCGTGAAATACAACATCGACTGGACCTGTCAGATCAGGAGATTTGAGAGACTCGCGGAAGCACTCACTTCGACGCGGCGTCTTCCTTGGCGCTTTCCTTGGATTCCTTGGCCGGCTCGCCCTTGGCGCGCACGCCGGAGACCATCGAGCGCATCTGCCGCACGCGCACGCCGTCGGCGATCTCGAATTCGATCTGGTCGTCGTCGACGACCTTGGTAACCTTGCCGACGAGACCGCCCGAGGTCACGACGGTGTCGCCGCGGCGGATGTTCTTCACGAGGTCAGCGTGGTCACGGACCTTCTTCTGCTGCGGACGCAGAATCAGGAAGTACATGATCACGAAGATCAGGGCGAACGGCAGCAGCGACATCAACATGCCGCTGGTGTCGCCGGCGCCCGCAGCCTGGGCATACGCAGGGGTAATCAGCATTCGGACGATCCTCGTGAGAACGGGGGAAAACCGGTCAGGCCCAAATGGCGACCGGTTCGGTCAAATTCGCGCGGACTATAGCGGCCATTGCCCCAATTGCAACGCTGCCAGACCGCCCTTTTAGCCACCTTGCGGCGCGCGCTCAGGCCCGATAAGGCTGCATTCTCAGGAACTTCGGACATGCCCCAAAAACCAAGCAAAAGCCCGGCCGGCAAAGGCCCCCGCACCCCTGCCACGAAGCCAGCCCGCGTCGCGGCAAAACGTCCCAAGGCGGCCCTCAAAGCGGCTTCCAAGACGATTTCCAAGACGACTTCCAAGGCCAACCAAAACGTCTCCCAGGAGCGCATCGTTCGCGCGCTGGAGATGATCGCGGCGCACCTCTCCGCTCAAGGCAAGCCCGCCGTCGAACGCGAGACGTTCAAGCAGGCGGATGCTTTCGTCTGGCACCCGGACGGCCGCCTTGCGGCGGTGCCGCGCGTCAGTCGCGTCGAACTGTTCCTGCTCAAGGGCGTCGACCGGATGCGCGACATCCTGATGGAGAACACCGAGCGTTTCGCCAACGGATTGCCCGCCAACAACGCGCTGCTCTGGGGCGCACGCGGCATGGGCAAGTCGTCGCTGGTGAAAGCAGCGCATGCCAGCATCAACGCGGAGCGCAAACCGGCCGACAGACTGAAGCTGATCGAGATTCATCGCGAGGACATCGAGAGCCTGCCCGCCCTCATGGAGCAGCTTCGCGCCTCGTCCTTCCGCTTCATCGTGTTCTGCGACGATCTCTCCTTCGACGGCAACGATGCATCCTACAAATCGCTCAAGGCGGTGCTCGAAGGTGGCATCGAGGGTCGGCCGGAGAACGTCATCCTCTACGCCACCTCCAACCGCCGCCATCTGCTGGCGCGCGAGATGATCGAGAACGAACGCTCGACCGCGATCAATCCCGGCGAAGCCGTCGAGGAGAAGGTCTCGCTGTCGGATCGCTTTGGCCTATGGCTCGGCTTCCACCGCTGCAGCCAGGACGAATATCTCGCCATGGTGCGGGGCTATTGCAGCCATTTCGGCGTCAAGGTCGACGATAACGCGCTGGAGCGCGAGGCACTCGAATGGTCAACGACGCGCGGCTCGCGCTCGGGCCGGGTCGCCTGGCAGTTCGTGCAGGAGCTTGCGGGACGGCTCGGCGTGAAGCTGGCGGCGACGTAGCGGGAGCTGTCGCCGCACTCACAATTGTCATTCCCCGCGCAGGCGGGGAATCCAGTATTCCAGAGACGGTTTTGATCGATCGAGACGCTGCGGCGTACTGGGTCGCCCGGTCAAGCCGTGCGACGACACCGTGTTTGTTGCGATGGCGCGCCCGACTTCAGGCTCACGCCCCGTTCAGGAATTGAAGCGGGTCAACCGGGCTCGATCCCTTACGGATCTCGAAGTGGAGCTGCGGCGACGCCACCTCCCCGGATTGACCCGACTTGGCAATGACCTGACCGCGCTTGATGGTATCGCCGCGCTTCACCATCAGCTCACTCGCATGGGCATATGCGGTGACGTAGCCGTTGGAGTGCCGAACCAGGACGAGATTGCCATAACCTTTCAGCTCGTTGCCGGAATAGGCAACGACACCGTCTTCAGCCGCCTTGACCGGCGTACCCTCGGGCACCGCAAGATTGATGCCGTCGTTGGACTTGCCATTGGTCTTTGCGCCGTAGCTCGTGACCACCTTGCCACGCACCGGCCAGCGGAAAGTCGGCAACGCGCTGGTGGTCTCCGCAGCTTTCGCCGGAGCTTCCGCGGCCTTCTCCTCGACATTGGCCGTGGCCTGGGCCAGGCGCGCGCTTTGCACCGGCGCGACGGCCGCCATTTTGGTGGCGGGCGCAGGCGCGGCCGCAACGGGCTGCAGCGTCCCCGCGACGGGAGCGGCTCCGACCGGAGCCGCGGCAAGCGGTGCTGCGACAGCGGCGGTCTTGGCGCCGGGCACGGCCAGCCTGGTGCCGAGCTTGAGCTTTGCAGAGGGATCGAGGCGGTTGGCGCGGGCCAATTCGGCCGCCGAGATATGGTTCTTGCGGGCAATGCTGGCGAGCGTGTCGCCGTGGTTCACGAAATGCGTGCTTGACGGCGCGGCAACGGCCGCAACCGGCCTCGCGGCAGGCGCCAGCGCGGGGGCAGCGGCGACGGGAGCCATGAGCGGCGCGGGCGCGGCGGCCGTAGCCGGGTGCGGGATGATCAGTTGCTGGCCGGGCGAGAGCGCGCGCGGCCCCTTATAGCCGTTGGCGGCGAGGATCGCCTGCGGCGTGACGCGATAGCGTTTGGCAAGCAGGTCGAGCGTATCGCTGGTGCCGACGATGATCTTGGTTCCACCGACCGGCTGGGCGGCTGCGACCGAGCGCGGCGGCACGGTGGCCGTGGTCTCGAGGTGCGGCTGCGCCGGGGGTGCGTAGGAGCCGACACCGCGGCCGCCTCCGGACACGCCGCCTGCGGCAACCGGATAGGATTGCGGCGCGGACACCGCCGGCGGCAAAGGCTGCGACTGATAATAACCGGGCTGCGTCTGCGGCCGCGAATATTGCGGCAGCTCACGCTGCGGCGGCGGTGCCTGCTGCACCGAACCGGTCGATTCCTGCGCGAAGGGATTGGAGAAGTTCGACTGGGACATGCGCGACGACATGTCGGCGCTGCACCCTGCGAAGCTGAAGGAGATCAGCGCCAGCACCGCGACCTGCGGCACACGGCGCGAGTAAAGCAACTCGGCGGCAACGGACATGGTTACTCACTCGTACGCAACAGAACTGGTGTTTTAAGTAAACACGCGCCGAGTAAATAACGGCTTAACCCTCCCAATAAGATGTTGGCAGCACAGCCAATCCGGAATTCTACAGCTCCCGCGCCACACCGGGCAGCGCCGGCACGAAGCGGACCTCGACGAGTTCCTTGCGCTCGATCCCGGCTTCGGTCCGGCTCAGCCGGATCAGCGTCTGCACGCCCTGATGGGGGCCGACGGGCGCGATCAGGATGCCGCCCACCTCCAGCCGCTCGACTAGATTCTCCGGAAGCTGCTCCATCGCCGCCGTGACGATGATGCGATCGAAGGGGCCGATATTGGGGGGCAGATTGAGTCCGTCGCCCAGCATCACCTCGACGTTGTGATAGTCGAGCTTTTCAAGCCTGATACGTGCGGCATCGGCAAGCTTGCGATAGCGCTCGACCGTCAACACCTGGCCGGCGAGCCGCGACAGCACCGCCGCCTGGTAGCCCGAGCCGGCGCCGATCTCGAGCACGCGGTGCTTCTTCTGAAGCTGGAGCTGCTCGGTCATGTAGGCGACGACGAAGGGCTGGCTGATCGTCTGCCCGCAGGCGATCGGCAGCGCACTGTCGCGATACGCGCCGTCGCGATCGGCGTCGTCGACGAATTGATCGCGCGGCACCTCCTCCATGGCCCGCAGGACCGCCTGGTCGCTGATGCCCCGACGCCTCAGCGTGAGCTGAAACATCATCTTTTCCGGCGGGTGCTGATGGGAGGTCATTGCCTGCTTGCGCTGTCTTTTGGTGTCCGGGACGCCAACCTGGGCCGCGAGATTCTTGTTCCGGCTTAGGGAACCCATGATAGGCTTCGGATGGCGTAGTTGACCACAAATTGGCTTGCAACGGGCGAGCCGCGACGGCCATTTTCAGGCATCCGTTCGTCGAAACGCGCATTGCGTCGATTCATGTTATCTGCGAACGTTTTTGGCGATGGGCAAGGACTCGACCATGACTGCGACGGGGCTTACCGGCCGCTCTGTATTCCTCGTCGAAGACGAGGTGATGATCAGGATGATGGTCGCGGACATGCTCGAAGAGCTTGGCTACAAGATCGCAGCCGAGGCTGGTGACATCACCGAAGCCATGCGGCTCGCCCAGGCAACCGAGTTCGACATCGCTATTCTCGACGTCAACGTCAACGGCAAGGTCATCTCGCCGGTCGCCGATGTCATCAAGGCGAAGGGCTGCCCGTTCATCTTCGCCACCGGATACGGTTCCTCCGGCCTGCCCGAGCAGTACCGCGATCGGCCGGCGCTTCAGAAGCCGTTTCAGCTCGATGCCCTCGGCAAGACTATCGAAGCCGCGCTTCGCGGCGGCTAGGCTACTTCACTTCAGCGTCGCACTCAGCGCGTCGGAAAACGCCTCATTGGTGCGGTCGAGCCTGAGCGGCGTGACGGAGACGTAGCGTTCGCGGAGCGCCGCGAGATCGGTGCCTTCAGCGGGCGTATCCAACATCGCGGTGCGCTCGAAGCCGATCCAGAAATACGGATTGCCACGGCCGTCCCTGCGCTCGTCGATCTTGAGGAAGCCGAGATTGCGCTTGCCCTGCCGGGTCACGCGAATGCCGAGCACATCCTCCGGCGCGCAAGCGGGGAAGTTGACGTTGATGACGGTGTCCTTTGGGATGCCGGCGGCGATCACCTTGCGCAGGATGTCGGGCCCGAATTTGCGCGCGGTGTCCCACAGCGGCCGGTCGCGGGTCTCGACGCTGAATTCCTGCGACAGCGCGAACGACGGCAGCCCCAGGATGGTGCCTTCCAGCGCACCGGCGATGGTGCCGGAATAGACCACGTCCTCGGCGACGTTGCGGCCCTTGTTGACGCCGGACAGCACGACATCGGGCAGCTTGGCGCCAAGGATGTGGCGCGCGCCCATGATGACGCAGTCGGTCGGCGTGCCGCGCACCGCGAAATGCCGCGGACCGACCTCGCGCAGGCGCAGCGGATCGTTCAGCGACAGCGAATGCGACACGCCGGACTGGTCGAGCTCAGGCGCGACCACCCAGACGTCATCGGACAATGCGCGCGCGATCTCCTCTAGGACCTTGAGGCCGGGGGCGTGGATGCCGTCGTCATTGGTGCAGAGAATGCGCATGGGAAAGGTCGATTCCTGAAGCGGGTCTGAGCCGTCTTATCCGGCCGGGCCCGATCAGGCAAACCGGCCGACCGGGAGCGGCCCCCCGTTGCCGGCTTGGCTGGCTACCGGCGAACGCGCCATTGCGGCAGAAAGCGCGCCAACCGGCCCTCCGCATGCAATTTCATTGCCGGCACGACCGGGCTCACGATTGGAGCCGCGATGACGCCGAGCGCCTCCAGCTGTGCGACGAACGGGTCCGCCACCGGCGCCTGCGGAAAGCGCTCGCGTGCCAGCGTCAGTGCCTGGTCGAAATCCACGGCATTCACACCGGGCTTGGCCCGCCGGCTCTGGACCAGATCGTCGTCCCAGAGCCGCGTGATCTCGATGTCGAGCACGCCACGCAGCCGCTGATCGACGGCCTGGATGCCGGCACCCGTCACCGCCCATTGTCTGCCGACCCAGAAGATGTCGCGGTGCAAGGCCATGAACGATGGGTTCGCGTTGTCGGGTGGCCGGCAGGATAACCGGCCGCCCGATCTTCGCAACCAAACGTTTCTCCATTTCAGATGGGCAACGCGCCTAGTCGCGTGCGACCACCTTCAGCCCGCCCATATAGGGCTGGAGCACGCTGGGGACCGCAATCGAGCCGTCCTCCTGCTGATAGGTCTCCATCACGGCGATCAGCGCGCGGCCGAGCGCGGTGCCGGAGCCGTTGAGCGTGTGCACGAACCGCGGCTTGCCATCGGGGCCGCGCGAGCGCGCGTCCATCCGGCGGGCCTGGAAATCGCCACACACGGAGCAGCTCGAGATCTCGCGGAATGCCCCGCCGTCGCCCTGGCCCGGCATCCAGACCTCGATGTCATAGGTTTTTTGCGACGAGAAACCCATATCCCCGGTGCACAGCGTCATCACGCGGTAATGCAGGTCGAGCCGTCGCAGCACTTCCTCGGCACAGGCGAGCATGCGCTCGTGCTCGTCCTTGCTCGTCTCCGGCGTCGTGATCGAGACCAGTTCGACCTTGGTGAACTGGTGCTGCCGGATCATGCCTCGGGTGTCGCGCCCAGCGGCGCCCGCCTCCGCGCGAAAACACGGCGTCAGCGCGGTCAGCCGCATCGGCAGCTGCTTTTCGTCGAGGATGGATTCGCGGACGAGATTGGTGAGCGCCACCTCCGCGGTCGGAATGATCCCGAGACGCTCGGTCCGGAGCCGCTCATGGTCGGGCGCGGCGAGCAATTCGCCCTTGATCGCCCAGAACTGGTCGTCCTCGAACTTCGGCAATTGTCCGGTGCCAAACATGATCTCGTTGCGCACGAGCAGCGGCGGATTGATCTCGGTATAGCCGTGCTCGTCGACGTGTAGATTCAGCATGAACTGGCCGAGCGCGCGTTCGAGCCGAGCCAGTCCCTTCTTCAGCACGACGAAGCGCGCGCCGGAGAGCTTTGCCGCCGTCTCGAAGTCCATGTCACCGAGCGCGGCGCCCAGATCGTCATGCGGTTTTGGCGCGAACGCGTACTCGCGCTTCTTGCCAAAGACATGGCGCTGCACATTGCCGTGCTCGTCCACACCATCGGGCACCTCGGCGAGCGGCAGATTGGGGATCGCCGCCAGCTCCTTGGCTAGCTCGTCGTCGGCAGCCTTCGCGGTTGCCTCGAGCTCCGGCATCGTGGTCTTGAGCTCGGCGACCTCCGCCATCAGCTTTGCCGCGCGCGCCTCGTCCTTGGCCTTCTTGGCATCGCCGATTTCCTTGGAGGCCGCATTGCGCCGCGCCTGCGCCTGCTCGGAAGCCAGGATCGCCGCCCGCCGGGTCTCGTCGATCGCAAGCAGCGACGCCGACAACGGCTTCAGGCCGCGTCGTGCGAGGCCGGCGTCGAAGGCTTGCGGGTTGTCGCGGATCGATTTGATGTCGTGCATGGCCGTGGTCCTGGGGCTTGTTGCAACCCTGCAAATCCGGGATTTGCATTCATGCAAATGGCTGCTTCCCCTAGCACGGCTGTCATTGCCCGCGAAAGCGGGCGATCCAGTATTCCAGAGACATCACTGATTCCCCGATAGGCCGCGGCGTACTGGATTCCCCGCCTGCGCGGGGAATGACAGCGAGGGGTGTGCCCCTACTCCGCCGGATTGGCCGGCGTCGATACGTCGGTGCCGCTAGAGGCTTGCGAAGCTGCCGCCTTCTTCTCCACAATTCCCACCGCGATGATCGAGCCTTCGTAGAGCAAGAGCAAGGGGATCGCGAGCGAGCACTGGCTGAGCACGTCGGGCGGGGTCAGAACGGCCGCGATGACGAAGGCAATGACGATGAAATAGCGGCGCTTCTCGCGCAGCATTTTTGACGTGACGATGCCGATACGGCCGAGCAGCGTCAGGATCACCGGAAGCTGGAAGGCGATGCCGAAGGCGAAGATCAGCGACATCATCAGCGACAGATATTCGCCGACCTTGGGCAGCAGCTGAATCTGCGCGGTCTCGTCACTGCCGGCCTGCTGCATGCCGAGCGAGAAGCGGACCAGCATCGGCAGCACAACGAAATAGACCAGTGCTGCGCCCAGCACGAAGAAGAACGGGGTCGCGACCAGATACGGCAAAAAGGCCTGTTTCTCGTGCTTGTAGAGGCCCGGAGCGACGAACTTGTAGATCTGCGTCGCGACGATCGGGAACGAGATGAAGCCGGCGCCGAACAGCGCGAGCTTGAGCTGGGTGATGAAATATTCCAGCAGCGCCGTGTAGATGAATTTCGAATTCTCGGGACCAGCCACCCACACGAACGGCCAGACCAGCACGTTGTAGATCTGCTTGGCGAAGAAGAAGCAGAAGATGAACGCAATGCCGAAGCCGAGCAGCGCTTTGATCAGCCGCGAACGCAGCTCGATCAAATGGTCCATCAGGGGAGCTTTGCTGGCCTCGATATCGGCGGCGCTCATGACGCTTTGGCGTCCTTGATGGCGTCGGCCGGCGCAGTATCCTGGGTGACCGAACCTTGCGCGACCGAACCCTGAGTGATCTGCGCCTGCTCGACCTCACGGGTGATGGCGAGCGGCTCGCTCACGGCCGCATGTGCCTCGGCTTCCACGAAGGTCTCGGGCGTCGGCGCTTCCGGTGTGGTGGGCGTCGCCGGCAAGTCGATTGAAGTCGCCGGCGGTTCGAGATCGGTAGTGGTCGAAGTCTCGGCCGGCTTGTCCAGCGCATCGACGCGGAGCGCGTCGCTGACGTCCTTCTGGAGCGAGGTCATCAGATTGTTGCCGGCAAAGCCGGAAGCCGCTTCCTTGACCTCGTCGAAACTTTTCTTGAGGTCGGCCATCTCGGCTTCGCGCATCGCTTCCTGGAACTGGCCTTGGAATTCGGCGGCCATCTTGCGCGCCTTGCCCATCCACTGTCCGACCATGCGCAGCACGCCCGGCAGCTCTTTCGGGCCGATGGCGATCAGGGCCACGACCCCGATCAGGACCAGTTCACTCCACCCGATGTCGAACATGAGGTCTTCCGTTCACGCCAGCCGCAGCCGGCCCAATCCCTCGCGCGCAGGATCGGGTCCGCTACCCGCGTCTCGCGTGCTCTCTGGCTTAGACGGCCTTGCTGCCGACGTCGGACCGTGCCGCGGTTGGCGCGGCATTGTTGTGCTCGATGGACTTGGCCGGCTCGGGCTTGTCGGCGACCTTGTCGTCGTCCTGCATGCCCTTCTTGAACGCCTTGATGCCCTGCGCCACGTCGCCCATCAGATCCGAAATCTTGCCGCGACCGAACAGCAGCAGGACCACCGCGATCACCAGGACCCAGTGCCAAATGCTGAGTGAACCCATCCTGCAACCCTCCAAACGCGCATGGCCGGGACCCGGCCGATCTTCACCGAAACCTAGGCTTGGCAGGTGTCAAAAACAAGGACCAAGGCAGCGCCAATTCGCTGTTGGCGCTACGTAATTTTGCTAGTGTTAACTGGTCGCAGGGGGCCCGTAAAAGGCCGGGACGTCAGTCTTCGCTGCCGCCCTCGCCGCCCTCATTGCCGCCTTCCGGCGGCGTCTCGGGCTCGACAGCAGGCGCCAACGCGAGATCAAGGTCCTCGCCCGGTTCCAGCGGATCCTCGTCCTCACGCAAAGTAGGGTCATCCGACGGCGTCGGCACGCTGAATCCGGTCGGCAGGCGCGAATCCAGGAGCCCCGTGCCCTTCAGCTCCTCCAGACCCGGCAGATCGCCGAGCTGTTCCAGAGTGAACTGTGACAGGAAGTCCTCGGTGGTTCCGAAGGTCAAGGGACGGCCCGGCGTCTTGCGACGGCCGCGCGGCTTGATCCAACCGGTTTCCAGCAGCACGTCCAGCGTGCCCTTCGAGGTGATGACGCCGCGGATCTCCTCGATCTCGGCGCGCGTCACCGGCTGGTGATAGGCGATGATCGCCAGCACCTCGATCGCGGCGCGCGACAGGCGGCGGGTCTCGGTGCTCTCGCGGGTCATCAGCCAGGCGAGATCGCCCGCGGTGCGGAAGGTCCATTTGTTGGCGACCCGCACGAGATTCACGCCGCGCAGGGAGTAGTCGGCCTGCAACTGCTCGAGCGCGGCCTTCACGTCCACGCCCTCGGGCATGCGCTTGGCCAGCGTCGCGGTATCCAGCGGTTCATTCGAAGCGAACAGCAGCGCTTCCAGCAGCCGCAATTCTTCGGGACGTGCCTGGGACTCGTTCTCCATCGGCTCGGCCTCTTCTACCCGCACTTCAGCCAGGCTTGCCATGGCAGATTCTCCTTGTTGCACTTAAGCGACCGGCGCATCGGGCGCAGGAGCTGCGTTCATGACCGGCTTGGGGCGCCCCTTCCGGAAATAGATGGGCGCAAACGCCTCTTTCTGATTCAGCTCGAGCTGACCTTCGCGCACCAGCTCGAGCGCAGCCGCGAAACTCGAGGCGAGCACCGTCGCGCGCTGCGTCGGATCGGCGACATGCTGAAGCAGAAAATCGTCGAGAACGCCCCAATCGTCTTGCTCGCTGATGCTGCCGACCAGCCGCTCCAGCGTGGCGCGCGCCTCGGCGAGCGACCACACCGTGCGCTTGGCCAGATGCACGCTCGCCAGCACGCGCGACTGGCGCTGCGCGGCATAGGCGGTGAGCAGGTCATAGAGCGTTGCGGTGTATTTCGGATGCTTGATCTCGGCGATCTGCTCGGGCTCGCCGCGCGGAAAGATGTCGCGCAGCAATTGCTGCCGATTCATCAGCCGGTTGGCGGCTTCACGAATGGCCTCCAGCCGGCGCAGGCGGTTGGCGAGCGCCGTCGCCATCTGCTCGGCGCTGGGGCCTTCCGCACTCGGCGGCTCCGGCAGCAGCAGGCGCGATTTCAGGAAGGCGAGCCAGGCCGCCATCACGAGATAGTCGGCGGCAAGCTCCAGGCGGATCTTTCGTGCGGCTTCGATGAAGTGGAGATACTGGTCGGCGAGCGCCAGGATCGAGATCTTGGCGAGATCGACCTTCTGCTGCCGCGCCAGTGCGAGCAGCAGGTCGAGCGGACCTTCATAGCCCTCGACGTCCACCACCAACGCGGGCTCACCCTCGGCGAGCTCTGCGGGCCGCCCGGTTTCAAACGATAGGATTTCTGCGGTCATGCCGATGCCGTGTTTGCCCGTGCGATCAATGCGTCCAGTTCGGCGCGTGCGGCCGCGCGATCGAACGGTTGCGGTCCTTTACGCGCCGCGAGCGCGGCGTTCGCGCGCTCCAGCGCCCTGCCCGCCAGTTCGGGTGTCTGGCCGGCGACCTCACGCATCTCTTCCATGTTGCCGTTGCAATGCAGGGCCATGTCGCAACCAGCCGCAAAAATCGCGCGGGTCCGCTCGGCGATATTGCCCGACAGCGCATTCATCGACACGTCATCACTCATTAACAAACCCTGGAACCCGATTGTGCCGCGAATCACCTCAGCGATCATTGTCGCAGATGTCGTCGCCGGATGGGCGGGGTCGACCGCGCTAAACACAACATGTGCAGTCATGGCCATCGGCAAATCCGCCAACGGTTTGAATGCCGCGAAGTCGGTGCGATCCAGCTCATCTCGCGACGCGTCGACCGTCGGCAGCTTGAAATGGGTATCGGCCGTAGCTCGGCCATGGCCGGGGATGTGCTTGAGGACCGGCAGCACGCCACCCTCTTCCAGGCCTTCGGTGACCGCGCGAGCGATCGCGGCGACCTTTCCCGGTTCGGTGCCGTAAGCCCTGTTCCCGATGACAGCGTCGGCGCCAGCCACCGGCACGTCAGCCAGCGGCAAGCAATCCACGGTAATGCCGAGGTCTGCGAGATCGGCCGCGATCAGCCGGGCGCCGAGGCGCGCCGCGGTCAGCCCGAGCGCCGAATCAATATCGTAGAGGCCTGCGAAAATTGCGCCCGGCGGATAGGCCGGCCAATGTGGCGGCCCCAGGCGCTGCACCCGTCCGCCTTCCTGGTCGATCAGGACAGGGGCATCAGGAAAGCCTGCGACCGCCCGCAATTCCGCAACGAGTGCAGCAACTTGAGCCGGCGTCTCGACGTTGCGCTTGAAGAGGATGAAGGCCCATGGGCGTTCGCTGCGGATAAACTCCCGCTCGGCGGCGGTTAGTTCCGTTCCGGAAACGCCGGTAATGAAGGCCCGCGTGCTCATACGGCCGATTAACCCTGACCCGCGAGAGGGTCAAGGAAACGGCCGTTAATTCCTCTGGACGAAGCAGGCAGACAGGCCAGCGGATTTCAAACTGTTGCAGGCCTGGTTCGCCTCTTCGAGCGAGCCGTAGGGCCCAGCGAAGGCGCGGTAGACGATTCCCTTGCCCTTGTCGGTCAGGTCGACCCGCTTGACCACCGGTGCGCGGGAGCCAAGCACGCTGCCGTACTTGCTCTGAAGCACCCGGTAGGAGGCGTGGGCGCTATCCTCGGTCTGCTGCGAGGAAACCTGCACGACGTAGCCGCCGCCACCGCTGCTCGGGGGCGCAATTTGCGTCGGATTGGTCGCAGCCATCCGCTGCGGCGGCTCCGCAGCCGGCGCCGATTGCGGCGACAGCGAGAGCGGCTGATTGGCGCTGGCATTGGCCGAGGTCGGCGGCGTGCGCGGTGCAGCCGGTGCCGCAACGGGCTTCGGGAGAGCTGCCGGCTTCGCGGCCGTGGCGGCTTGCGACGCCGTGGCATCGGTCTGATCGCCCTTCACGGCCACAGTCCTGATCGCGCGTGGCGAATTGTTCGGCAGCGTGCCGTTGCTCGGGATCGGCCCCGCACTCGACGCCGGGATGCTGGACGGCGACACGCTCGCGACCGGCGGCGGGTTCGCGTTCTGGTTCAGCGGAGGGAATACCACGCGGGGACCTCCCGCCTTGGCATTGACGTCGACAGGCGCCTCCTCGCGCGGCACGATCTTCTCGGTGCCATCACCGGTGACCATGCGGTCCGGCACCTTGGCCGAGGAGTCCGACGGCGCCGGCACGATTTTGGTCGGCGTGTTGTCGGCCTTGATGATCGGCGGCTCGCCGCTGCGGGGCGAGCCCACATAGGTCTTGTAGGCGAACGCAGCGCCGGTCCCGACCACGGCAAGCGCCAGGATCGCCGCGACTGTCATCATGCCGCCGCGCTGCTTCTTCGGCTCGTCGAGGTCGGCCTCGGGGTAGTCGCTCTGGAATGCGTAAGGATCGTCGGGATAGGCGGGATCGCGCTGATAGTCCTGCTCGCCCGCCTCCAGCCGTCCGTAGAGCGCATCGTCGTAGCGCGCCGGATCGGGCTGCTGATAGGCCTGCTCTTGGTAAGCCTGATCGTGCTGCTGGTAGGCCTGATCCTGATAGGCAGGAGCTTGATAGACAGGAGCTTGATAGGCCTGATCCGGATAGGCCTGATCCGGATAGGCCTGCGGCTGACGAAAATCAGGTTCGGGCTCAGGCGCAGTCGGCTGAGCTGAATAACGATGCAGTGGATGAACCGGGTTTACGGAAGCGGGATAGGCAGGCTCAGATGGCGCCGTCTGCGGCTGCACATTGGCGCGCCGCATCCATGAGGGCGGTCCGGGCGGTGGCGCCTGCTCGGCATAATCCTGCTGGCCATCGTCCTGGCGGTAGTCGTCGTCCTGATAGCTCTGGGCGGGCGCAGGCGGTGCAGGCGGCTGCGCACCCGGCCGCCCTTGCGCCGCAAACGGATCGGTCTGCCCGATCAGGCGGGCAAGTTCGGCCAAGGGATCGCCGCCCCCATGCTGATCGCGACCATAGTCATCGGAAGGAAACGGTCTGTCCTGATATCGTTCGGCCATCGTGATGATGCGTCCCTTCGGGAAAGCCGCGCGCCCCTCGACCAAGGCACGGCCTTCGACCCACAAGGCTTTCAACCAAGTCTAAGCGATCCGGCTTCTGCCGGTTACCCCCGAAATCTCTTAAGTAGTTCGCCCCAAACTACCGCATCTCGTCCGGAGCATGGACGCCGAGGATGGCGAGGCCCGATGCCAGGACAGAGACGACGCCCTGGACCATGGCCAGCCGCGCCTTCGTTAGATCTGCATCATTATTGATAATGAAGCGTAAATAGGGCAAATCGCGCCCCTTCGTCCAAAGTGCGTGAAATTCACTCGCTAAGTCATAGAGATAGAAAGCAATTCGGTGCGGCTCGTGGGCGCTTGCCGCCGCTTCCAGCATGCGCGGAAAAATTGCGAGCCGCTTAAGAATGTCGAGTTCAGCCGGGTCCGACAGTCGTTCCACGGCCGACTCACCGAGCCAGGCGATGCGCTTTTCGGTTTCCTCCGGGAGTTCCGGGAACACCTCGGCCCGGGCGTTGCGAAAGATCGAATGGCCGCGGGCGTGGCCGTACTGGACATAGAACACGGGGTTGTCGCGCGACTGTTCCATGACCTTGGCAAGGTCGAAGTCGAGCACCGCGTCGTTCTTGCGGTAGAGCATCATGAAGCGGACGGCGTCCTGGCCGACTTCATCCACCACCTCACGCAAGGTGACGAAGTCCCCACTCCGCTTGGACATTTTCACCGGCTCGCCGTTGCGCAGCAATTTCACGAGCTGGACGATTTTGACGTCGAGCGCCCCCTTGCCGGAGGTCGTCGCCTTCACCGCCGCCTGCATGCGCTTGATGTAGCCGCCATGGTCGGCCCCCCAGACGTCGATCATCTCCGCGAAACCACGGTCGAACTTGTTCTTGTGGTAGGCGATGTCGGCGGCGAAGTAGGTGTAGGAATTATCCGACTTGATCAGCGGGCGATCGACGTCGTCGCCATAGGCGGTCGCCTTGAACAGCAACTGCTCGCGATCTTCCCAATCCTCGGCCGGGGCCCCCTTTGGCGGCGGCAGACGGCCCTGGTAGATGTCGCCCTTGGCGCGCAGGAAATCGATGGTCTCGGCGACCTTGTTGTTGCCGGCGTCCTGCAGTGAGCGCTCGGAGAAGAACACATCGTGGCGGATGTTGAGCGCGGCGAGATCGTCCTTGATCTCGTCCATCATCATCGCGATGGCCTTGGCCCGCACCGTCGGCAGCCACGCGCCCTCGCTCATGGCGAGGAGCTTGTCGCCGTGCTCCTGCGCCAGCGCTTGCCCGACCGGCTTCAGATAGTCGCCGGGATAAAGGCCTTCCGGGATCGCGCCGATGTCTTCGCCGAGCGCCTCGCGATATCTGAGGAACGCGGAGCGGGCGAGCACGTCGACCTGCGCGCCGGCGTCGTTGATGTAATATTCGCGCGTGACGTCACGGCCCGCGAACTCGAGCAGGCTCGCCAGCGCGTCGCCGAACACGGCGCCGCGGCAATGGCCGACATGCATCGGTCCGGTCGGGTTGGCGGAAACATATTCGACGTTGATCTTGCAGCCGCCGCGGACGCGGCCGTAATCGGCGCCCTCGCGCAGCACGGTTCGTAGCGCCTCGGCCCATGCGGCCGGCTTCAGCGTCAGGTTGATGAAGCCGGGACCGGCGACGTCGACCTTGGCGATCAGAGCATCCGCGCGCAGCCGTTCGGCGATCTGCTCGGCGAGATCGCGCGGCTTTGCCCTTGCCTCTTTCGCAAGCACCATGGCGGCGTTGGTCGCCATGTCGCCATGGGAGGCATCGCGCGGCGGCTCGACCACCACGCGCGAGAAATCGATGCCCTCGGGCCAGCTGGCTTCCGCCGCGAGCGCGCGGCAGACCGCGTGCACGCGTGCGAGCACGTCGGCGAACAGGTGCAGTGCTGAGGATGTGTCGGGCATGGGCGCCGCCTAACGCAAATCCGGGGTCGAGTCAAAGAGCCGCTGGTGCTCGGTCAGGGCGAAACGGTCGGTCATTCCGGCAATGAAATTGCCGATCCGGCGAGCCCGGTCGCCCTCATTGTCCGCCTCCGCCCCGACCAGCCATTCCGGCGGCAGCTCGCCGGGCGATTTGAGGTATTTCGCGAATAGGTCGAACAGGATCTGTTCGGCCTCGCCCATCACCCGCATGACCCGCTTGTGGCGGTACATGTGCTGATAGAGAAAGCGCTTGATGGCGGCTTCCTGCTCGGCGACCGCGGCGGGGAACGCGATCAATGCCCGGCTCTGCTGGCGGACGTCCTGGGCGGATTGCGGTTTCACGGCGGCGAGGCTCTTCTGCGCCTCGGCGAACACGGCACCGATCAGGTGCGAGATCAGCTCGCGCACCAGCTCGGCGCCGCGCCTGACGTCTTCCAGATCGGGGTAATGCGCCGACGTCTCGGCGATGATCTCCGCGGTCAGGGGCATCACCTTGAGGTCGTCGAGGTGAAACAGGCCGGCGCGCAGACCGTCGTCGATGTCGTGGGCATCATAGGCGATGTCGTCGGCGATCGCGGCGACCTGTGCCTCCAGCGAGGCGAAACTCCACAGTTGGAGATCGTACGTCTTGATGTAGTCGGCGATGCCGACGGGAATGCCGTGCTCGCGATAACGCCCGACCGGCGCACCGCTGCGATCGGTCAGCGGACCGTTGTGCTTGACGATGCCCTCCAGCGACTCCCAGGTCAGGTTGAGTCCGTCGAATTCGGGATAGCGGTGTTCCAGCGCCGCAACGACGCGGAGCGTCTGGGCGTTGTGGTCGAAGCCGCCAAAATCCTTCAGGCAGGCGTCCAGCGCCCGCTCGCCGGCGTGCCCGAACGGGGGATGACCGAGGTCGTGGGCGAGCGCGAGGGTTTCCGTGAGGTCCTCGTCCAGCCCCAGTTGCCGCGCCAGCGCCCGGGCGATCTGCGCCACCTCCAGCGAATGGGTCAGCCGGGTGCGGTAGTGGTCGCCTTCGTGGAACACGAACACCTGGGTCTTGTACTTCAGCCGGCGGAACGCGGTGGAATGGATCACCCGGTCGCAATCCCGCCGGAACGGGCTGCGGGTCCGGCTCGGCGGTTCCGCGACCAGCCGGCCGCGACTGCGCTCGGGATCGCAGGCATAGGGCGCGTGGGGGGCAGCCATTCCGACGGACACGGTGAATTTAGTCCCTATCCATTTGATTCTGCGTATTGTGGCACTTAACTATGCCGGACGCGCGATACCAACTGAATTGGGCAAGCGACCTTCAGGTGCCCTTGGTGTGACCGCGGGGCTATCGGAGGCGAACGATGACGACTGACGTGACCATCAGTGACAAGGCCGCACGCCGGATTGGGGAGATCCTCAAGGGCGAAGGGTCTGGCGCGATGCTGCGGATCTCGGTCGAGGGCGGCGGCTGCTCCGGCTTCCAGTACAAGTTCGACATTGACCGTGCCCGCACCGACGACGATCTCGTGATTGAGCAGGACAATGCAGTGGTGCTGGTCGATTCCGCCTCGCAGCCGTTCCTGGCGGGGTCGCAGGTCGATTTCGTCGACGATCTGATCGGCGCCTCGTTCCGCGTCAACAATCCCAATGCCACGGCGTCCTGCGGCTGCGGGACCAGCTTCTCGATCTGACGTTGCCGGTTAAGCGCCGGTGATCTGCCTTTCTTCGTCCGTCCAGTCCGCCTCGACCGGCATCTGCTCCGGCTGAAGCGGTGCGTCCTCCGACACCCATTGGCCGTTCAGCGCACGCAGCAGCGCCGTGACCAGCGCAGGCTTGCGCAGCGGTTTGGCGAGGAAGTCGGACATTCCCGCCTCGCGACAGATCTTGACGTCCTCGGGAAAGGCGTTGGCGGTCAGCGCGATAATCGGCAAGGCCGCGAAGCGTCCGCCCTCGGCGCGGATCGCGCGGGTCGCGTTAAGGCCGTCCATCTCGGGCATGCGGACGTCCATCAGCACGATATCATAATCGCCCTCGGACACGGCCGCGACGGCCTCGACACCGTCGGTCACGACGCGCAACTCGACATCGAAGGCACCGAGCATCTTGCTCACGACCATGCGGTTGACGGCGTCGTCCTCGGCAACCAGCACCTTCAGCGGTCGATCGAGGCCCGCGATACGCACCTTGAGATCGTCGGCTTCCTCGCGGCCTGCGTCGTGATCGGACGTTTGCACCTGGCTCCACGGCAGCACCAGCGTGAAGCGAAAGGTCGAGCCTTCGCCCGGCGTCGAGGTGACGCCGATGGTGCCGCCCATCTGCTCGATGATGCGCCGGGAGATCGCAAGCCCAAGCCCGGTGCCGCCGAAGCGGCGGCTGATCGAGGCGTCGGCCTGGGCGAAGTCGGAGAAGAGCTGGCCAAGCTTCTCGGGAGCGATACCGATGCCGCTGTCGGTCACGCTCCATTCGACGGTGGCGAGCAGATCGCGGCGGGCCTGACAGACGGCCGCGATCGTGACTTCGCCTTCGTCGGTGAACTTCACCGCGTTGGCGGCGAGATTGAGCAGGACCTGGCGGATACGCGCGACATCGCCGCGCAGCGTCGGCGGCAGGTTGGGATCGAGCTCGACCTTGACTGCGAGCCCCTTGCTCTTGGCGCTCGCGCGCACGACGGTCGCCACCGCTTCGACCAGCGCCTGCGGCGCGAAGTCGATCGCCTCGAACGCGAAGCGTCCGGCCTCGAGCTTGGAGAGGTCCAGGATGTCATTGAGGATGCGCTGGAGATTGTCGCCGGACTCGCGGATCGTGGTGACGGCCTCGTGCTGCTCCGGATCGAGTTTTGTCTCCAGCAGCATGCTGGCAAGCCCGAGCACGCCGTTCATCGGCGTGCGGATCTCGTGGCTCATCACCGCGAGGAAATCCGATTTGGCACGGCTCTCGGCCTCGGCCTTTTCCGCGCGCCAGCGCTCGGTCACGTCGCGGCCGAAGCCGCGATAGCCGAGGAACTGACCGTCGCGGTCGTAGGCCGGCTTCGCAGTGAGCGACCACAGCCGCGCCTCCCCGCCGGCGACCACCTTGAGGTTCATCTCATGCAGCGGTTCGGCGTGCTCCATCAGGCCGACGACGTTGTAGGCCGCGCTCTTGTCTTCGGGGCACAGCATGTCGAGCACGTCGGCGAAATGCGCGCCCTTCAGCAGCGGCAGTGGGAGCTGTGCTACGGCGGCGAAGCGCTCGGGCACGTCGACCAGATGCCCTTCGGCGTCGGTCTGCCACAGCCAGTCGCTGGCGTTCTCCTGAAAATCCTTCAGCAACAGCGAAATGATCTCGGTCTGGCGCTCGAGCTCGAGCTGGGCCTTCAGATTGCCGAGGAACAGATTGCCTTGCGAGACGATGTTGCGCGCCATGAAGAACGCGAACAGCAGCAGGAACACCGCGGTCACGAGGTAAGGCCCGGTGCCGCACAACAGCAACGCCCCGGCGCAGGCGATCGTCGTCGTCGCGAGATAGACGAGGCCCGCGCGCGGGAAGGTCGAGAGCGTGAAGGCGCCGCCGGACATCATGCCGACCATCAGGCAGGCCAGAATGAGCTGGCTGGTCGGCTCGATGCGGCTGAACAGCGCGACTGGCAGCGTGCCCCAGATCGCGGCCAGGAAAAACGCCTGCCGCAACATTTGCCGCGCCGCGCGGGGCGAGGCTTCCTGTGGCGGGCTCTGGTGGGAGCGCCGCCACGCGCGCACCGCGAGCGAGGCGGCGGTGGCGAGGGTCATGCCCCAGATCGCGAGAAAGTCGTTCCAGCCCCTGCCCCAGAACAGTATCAGCACAACGGCGACGTTGAGCATGGTGACAGCCATGGTCACGGGGATCAGCTGTATCACGGCGTCGATCTGCTTGGCGCGGATGCGGCTCAGCTCGCGCTCGCTGAGACCGGCGGTCAAGCCGTCCTCGATCTCGTAGCCGCCGAGCCAGTACAGGAACGCACCGATCAACCCGTGGCGGGGCTCGGTTCGCTTCATGGATTTGTCCGGCCGTCCCATTCGAAAAACCTTTTCACGATCAATGGCCCAGCCCCGACTTAAGCCGGGTTAATTTTGTGGGAGATTTCGCAGCGTCCTTGACGGGCGCGTTTGCATTTTGTTCTAACCATGGCCCCTGCCCGGAGCCGCCAAGATGCCCATCAGAATAGCCACCTGGAACGTGAACTCGGTCCGGCAGCGGATCGACCTGTTGCTGACCTGGCTGAAGGAGTGCCAGCCGGACATCGTCTGCCTCCAGGAGATCAAATGTGTCGACGAGGCCTTCCCGCGGCTGGAGATCGAGGCGCTCGGCTACAACGTGGTCACCCATGGGCAGAAGACGTTCAACGGTGTCGCCCTGCTCTCGAAGCTGCGGTTCGACGAGACCAAGTCGGGGCTGGCCGGCGACGACGAGGATGCGCATGCCCGCTTCCTCGAAGGCGTGGTGACGCTCAAGCGCGGAGTGCTGCGTATCGCCTGCCTCTATCTGCCCAACGGCAATCCGGTCGGGACCGAGAAATATCCCTACAAGCTCAAATGGATGTCGCGGCTTCTTGAGTATTCGAAGGAGCGCCTCAAGACCGAGGAGCCGCTGATCCTCGCAGGCGACTTCAACGTCATCCCGCATGCCCGGGACGTCCATAATCCCGCCGCCTGGACCGAGGACGCCCTGTTCAAGCCCGAGACGCGGGAGAGTTTTCAGTCCCTGCTCGGCCTCGGCCTGACCGATGCGCTTCGGGCCGTCACCGACGAGCCCGGGCTCTATACCTTCTGGGACTACCAGGCCGGCGCCTGGCAGAAGAACCACGGCCTGCGGATCGACCATCTGCTCCTGTCGCCACAGGCCAGCGACCGGCTCGCCAATGTCGGCATCGACAGCTATGTGCGCAGCTGGGAGAAGCCGTCGGACCACGTGCCGGTGTGGGCGGATCTCGATCTCGAGGCGGCGTGAGGCCGCCTCGACCCATCACTCCCGGCGGCCCTGCACCCATTGCTCCAGCATCTGCAGGCACATGGCGCGATCGTCGTCGGAGGCCTTTGCGAAGGCGCGGTTGTAGTTTTCCTTGATCCAGGTCTCGTCGCTGCCCGCGCTGTCACGCGCCAGCGTCAGCCACATCAGGCCGCGTGCGGCCTGCCGCGGCAAGCGGTCGCCGTTGAACAGCATCTGGCCGAGCAGCGCCTGGGCCTCGTGCTGGCCCTTCTGCGCGGCGAGCCCAAGCCAGCGCGCGCCGTAGCGGAAATCCTCGCGCGAAGCGTCCGGTGTCTTCAGGTACAGGCGGGCGAGATCGTATTGCGCATCCGCATTGCCGAAATAGGACGCGGCATAGGAGAACATTTCCCGCGCCCGCTCGTGGTCCGGCTTGACCTTCGAGTTCGGGATGCCGCTGAGATAATAGCGGCCCAGCGCCACAAAGGCGTTGGCGACGATCTGCGCCTGCGGCGCGGACGGGCTGTCCTCGGCATGCGCGTTGGCGATGCGGGTGAAATACTCGAACGCGCGCACATCGTCCTGGGCGACGCCGTCGCCATTGGCGTACATGCGGCCGAGCTTCCACTGCGCGATGGGGTGGCCCCCCTCCGCGGCATATTGCAGGGCGCTGAGCGAGGTTTCCTGGGGCACGACTGGCGGTACATTGCGCACCTTGCCTGCTGCGCCCGGCAGGGTCGTGACCACCGGGATGGTCGCATCCTTCTGGCTGACGGGTGCGCCGTCAAAGGCGAGCGCCGGCGCGGCCAGCGCGGTGGCCCCCAACACAAACGCAACGATTGTACGCCTAGATGTCCGCATAGCACTGTTTCTCGTGCGCGCCGCCCGGATGGGTCACTGCCCCACCGACCGCTGGTCCAACCTGCTGAGCATATTTCCAGAGCGCGCCCGTCGTGTGGTTAGTCGCGCGAGCGGTCCATTTGGTCTT
The DNA here is from genome assembly GCF_055811835.1 of Bradyrhizobium sp. WSM4874. NCBI lineage: Bacteria > Pseudomonadati > Pseudomonadota > Alphaproteobacteria > Hyphomicrobiales > Nitrobacteraceae > Bradyrhizobium > Bradyrhizobium sp. WSM4874. The sequence goes on along the minus strand of NZ_JBVVPR010000002.1, from coordinate 155,627 downwards.
GCGCTGGGCAAGCTCCTGGTCGCTCAATTTTACGTTAAGGGTACCGGCGACCGCGTCGATCTCGATGATATCGCCGTCCTCGAGCAGCCCGATCGGGCCGCCGATGGCGGCTTCCGGCCCGACATGGCCGATGCAGAAGCCGCGGGTGGCGCCGGAGAAGCGGCCGTCGGTGATGAGCGCAATCTTGCCGCCCATGCCCTGGCCGGTCAGCGCCGCGGTGGTCTGGAGCATTTCCCGCATGCCGGGACCGCCCTTGGGCCCCTCGTAGCGGATCACGATGACTTCGCCTTCGCGGTAGGTGCGCTTCTGGACGGCCTCGAAAGCATCCTCCTCACGGTCGAAGCACCTGGCCGGACCGGTGAACCTGAGGTTGGACATTCCCGCGACTTTCACGATCGCACCTTCTGGCGCCAAATTGCCCTTCAGACCAACCACACCGCCGGTGACGGTGATGGGCTTGTCTGCCGGGTGCACCACGTCCTGGTGCGGATTCCACTTCACGCTTTTGAGGTTTTCGGCGATCGTTCGACCGGTGACGGTCATGCAGTCACCGTGGAGAAATCCGTTGTCGAGCAGCGTCTTCATCAGAAGCGGTATGCCACCTACTTCAAACATGTCTTTGGCGACATAACGGCCGCCCGGCTTCAAATCCGCGACGTACGGTGTCTTTTTGAAGATTTCGGCGACGTCGAACAAGTCGAACTTGATGCCGCACTCGTGCGCGATCGCCGGCAGGTGCAGTGCAGCATTAGTTGAGCCACCGGACGCGGCGACCACGGCGGCGGCATTCTCCAGCGCCTTGAGGGTGACGATGTCGCGCGGCCGGATGTTTTGAGCGATCAACTCCATGACCTGCTCGCCCGCGGTCATGCAGAAGGCGTCACGAATTTCATAGGGGGCCGGAGCTCCAGCCGAGTACGGCAGCGCCAGCCCGATCGCCTCGGAGACGGTCGCCATCGTGTTGGCGGTGAACTGCGCGCCGCAGGCACCCGCCGAGGGGCACGCCACGCGCTCGATCTCGTCGAGGTCCTCGTCGGATATCGCGCCGACGGAGTGCTTGCCGACGGCTTCGAACATGTCTTGCACGGTGACCTGCTGGCCCCGGAAATTGCCGGGCAGGATCGAGCCGCCATAGATGAAGATCGAGGGCACGTTGAGGCGGACCATCGCCATCATCATCCCCGGCAGCGACTTGTCGCAGCCGGCGAGGCCAACGAGGGCGTCATAGGCGTGACCGCGGATCGTCAATTCGACGGAATCGGCAATGCATTCGCGTGACGGCAGCGAGGAGCGCATGCCGTCATGGCCCATGGCGATGCCGTCAGTCACGGTGATGGTGCAGAATTCCCGCGGCGTGCCGCCAGCGGCTGCCACGCCCTTTTTCACCGCCTGCGCCTGGCGCATCAGGGAGATGTTGCAGGGCGCGGCCTCGTTCCAGCACGAGGCGACGCCGACGAAGGGCTGGTGGATCTGCTCGGTGGTCAGACCCATGGCGTAGAGGTAGGAGCGATGGGGCGCGCGCGCAGGGCCTTCCGTCACGTGACGGCTCGGCAGCCTCTTCTTGATGTCGGTCTTCGCGTCCATCGCAAACCAGTTTCCCCGGCCAACCCTTTCAGACCCGAAAAATCAGAGCCAAGATTTGAATCGACCTTTTGGATCGACCTTGGGGATTTCCCGTCGCCTTCGAGGACCACCGACTGCCGCTAAAACATTAGAGTGATTTTATTCATGTTCGGGTGTGGCCAAAAAGCGGCGTTGATGCGAACGGACAGAGATGATGGTTAAATCCGTGGCGAGTGTTGCGCGGACGGCACAATCGTGGCCTGGAGGACACGGGCGCGCTTACCGCGATACCCCTGCCGGGAGGACGATCCACAACTTAAGGTTTTCAGCACGCGTGCGTCGCCTCATTTCGGCGCGCTAAGAGGCCCGCCAGGTGAGTCGGCGCCTTCAGCATCGCCCACCGCGTCTCCCACATGCGCTAAAGGCGCTTGACGTTGCTGCGCGCGTCGGCGGCACGAGAGCGAGTGTGGCGCACACTCTCTCCACATCGTCATTGCGAGCGTAGCGAAGCAATCCAGAATCTTTCCGCGGCGACAGACTGGATTGCTTTGCTGCGCTCGCAATGGCGGAGTATGAGGCGATAGCGCCGCTCTTCAAGCTCGCATTGAATTGCAGACACAGCTTCGCGTCCTCGCGGCGCAATTCGCCCGAGTTTTGCCTGGTCATTCCACCCTCAAAACAAGAGGGCGCAGGGAAGGCCGGGTGCCGGCTGGCACCCGCGGTCCGCTGCGCGAAAAGCACACGCAGGAAAACCGCACAGCAGCATACAGGTGTAGCCAATCACTCGGCCTTCCCTGCGCGATGGTTGGACGGCTTATGCCGTGCTCTCCCGGGAGCCGAGTTCCTGCTGGCCTCCCTCGTCCTCGCGAAATTCACCGGCACCGCGCCGGTTGACGCAGATGCCACATTCGCCAGGGCTTGACCGTAGCAACGACGGCCAGGACCACACGGTTTTGCCGTACGCACGGCCCCGCCATTTCGCCGCAGTTTTCCCAGCCCTGTCGACGGAGCCGGAAACTTACCGACGAGACGAAGCCTGACAGCGCCGCTCGTCGGAACGAAGTTTTGGGCTCACGGAGAGCAATCCGCCCTGCCCACACCTCTCGCACCCGAACGCTGCCGCGTCCACCGCAAGCCCGGCTCGCGAACGTGACGACCACAAGATCGCCCCTCAAGGATGAGCCGGGATAGTCGACACATACGCCATTTCCGAATTTCGGTAAAGCGGAATATTTTTGCAGATGCGCATTGACACGGACGTGTCGAGGATTGGTCAGATGTTTTGCCCGACGGTCAACCGTGACAGCTTCGTGGCGCCTGGCCGTTCGGGTTCGTCGGAAACGGTCTGGGCGGCAGTCGCGTTGCGGCGCTGGGTTCCGTCATCGCCTTGACTCGACCTCAGCGCCTCACCCTCTTGTCCTTGCTACGCTCGCCCTCTTGCGCGCTGGGCCTGAGCCCAGGCCGTGGTGACGTCGCGCGGCGGGACGTCGACGCGCCGGATCGGCGTCAACTCGCCGGAGGCGGAGATGATCGCGGTCTCCTCGCGGCGGCAGCGCGGGCACACGAAGCGGACCTCGTTTGGCGAAGCCGACCAGCTCGAACGTTTCACATTGGCCGCCATCGGCCAGGCCGCGCAATGCGAGCATGACACCAGGAACCGACCGGGATCGAGCATACCCATTCCAAAGGACTCCGCGTCCTGCCATCCCCTTCAATGATTAATCCATGTGAATCGTTCCGGTGCCAAAACACCGTCAAGGCACCGTCGGCCCCAAATTGGGGGGCGGAGCGGCTCAGTGGGCGCCCTTGAGCGTGCACGACGTGCTGCAGGTGACGGTGTTGCCGTGATCGCACGCCTTGCAGGCAGCGACGCACTGGTTCATGTCGCGGGGATTGAAGGACGTGTAGTTCCGCATCGCGCAGACCGGGGTCGAGCCGGTGATGTCCTGCTCCTGGTTGCAGGCTGCCGTCATGAGTCCAAACATGATGACCGCAAGGAGGCGCATGGGATCGCCCTGTGAGGCACGACAAAACAATCTCGCGAGGCGCGCTGCACCGCAACGTGCAACGGCATTCCCTCAGCGGAGAAGCACAGTAAGCGTCCCCCGCATCTCCATTGAGGATGCGCGCCAAGTGTTAAGAACGGATTGCCGGTGTCAGGCCGCAGCTTTGCTCGCGATGGCCTGCCGCATGTCAACCGCCAATTGGCGGTACTGCTCCGAAAGCTTCAGATAAAACTCGCGCTTGGTGCTGTCGGTGGCGAGCCTGGCGATCAGCTCGCATTCGGCGGTGAGCGTCTCGAACCGTTCGAGCCTGTTCTCAAGTTCTGTCATCGGCGCGTCCCCGTCAAACGCCTCAAGGACACCAAACCTAAGCCCGGGAAATAGGTCACGGCGAACATCGTTATCGAGTAGAATCAATTTTTCCCGCGGGGCCGGCTATTTCTGCTCCAGCCGCCAGGCGCCGTCCCAGCCCTCGCCCGGCGGATTGGCTTCGAACTGCGCAATACGGGCAAGCAGCGCGCGCGAAGGACCGTCGCCCGGGACCGCTTCGAGTGCCCCGTTGAAGGCGGCACGGGCTTCGTCGAAGCGGCGGGCGCGATAGGCGGCGAGGCCTCCGGCGTAGTGCGAACGCAGGCTCTCATGCGGGGCAGTGAGCGCGCCTGCCCGGCCCATCACCTCGAAGATCGTTTGCGGCGCGCTCTGGCCGGCGACCGCAAGACGGTCGACCTCGCGCAATTCGAGCTGCGAGCCGATCGCATCCGCCGTTGCCTGCGAGATGAGGATACGCGTGCCATAGGTCTTGTTGACGGCCTCCAGCCGCGAGGCGAGGTTCACGGCATCGCCCATCACGGTGAAGCTCATCATCAGCTCGGAGCCGATGCTGCCGGTCAGGACCTCGCCGGTCGCGATGCCGATCCGCAAATCGCACAATGCCGGCATGGCGCGGATGCCGAGCAGATCCGGCAATTGCTTCTGCAGCGCGGGCACCTGATCAGCCATGTCGATGGCGGCAAGGCCTGCGAGCAACGCCGGCTCGTCCTCCTCGATGAAGGGCGGGCCCCAATAGGCCATGATGGCGTCGCCGATATATTTGTCGATGATGCCGCGGTTGCTCCTGATCGGACCGGACATCATCGTGAAATAGTGGTTCATCACCCTGACCAGGCCGCGCGGGGTCATGCCCTCGCTCATCGCGGTGAAGCCGCTCATGTCGCAGAACATGATGGTCATGATCCGGCGCTGGCCGTCGATGGCGACCTCCGGCCGGTCGATCAGGCCCTGCACGACCTTGGGATCGATGTAGCGGCCAAAGGTCTCGCGGATGCGCTCGTTGTGCCTGAGCTGCTCGGTCATGCGGTTGAAGGCTGCGGCCAGCTCGCCGATCTCGTCCTGGGTGGAGACGGTGATGGTCTTGTCGAAGCGGCCGGCCTCGACCTCGCGCGTGCCGGCGAGCAGCAGCCGCACCGGGCGCGTAATGCCGCTGGACACCAGGAGCGCAAAGGCAAATCCGAGCACCGCTGCCAGCAAGGTCACGACTCCCGACACGATAATCGCCTGGTATTGCCGACTGATCACCTGCGACGTCGAGAAGAAGACCTGCGTCAGCATGTCGCCGCGGATCGCGTCGACCTTCCGGTTGAACGCATCGCGCATCGAGTCGAGCTGTTCCAGCGTGCCGCGGGCCTCGGCCATGTCCTTGGCCTCGATCTGCTTGAGCAGTTTCGTATTGCCCTCGTCCAGATTGCGCCGCAGCTCGGTGACAGCGCTCTCGATACGAACGTCGAGCCGTGCCAGTGCGGCGTTGTCGGAAGAGGTCCTGGGGTCGTCGATGATGGCGTTGATGAGCTTGCGCGCGGTCTCGGCCTCCTCCTCGAACTTGCGGTCCAATGCCTCGAAATCGCGAAGCCGCGCCGCGTAGGCCTCCTCGTCCGACGCCGTTCCCATCCTCGTCATGACCATTCGCCGCAGCGCCAGCGCCCGCTCCAGCGAGCGGATATTGGCGCGGGCGAGATGGCTGTACGCCGGGATGTAACGGTTGGTCAGCTCGTCCAGGAGGACGCCGACCTGGCTCGACATCACCATCGACAGGATCGAGGTGACCAGCATCAGGACGATCAATCCGAGGGCGATGCCGACGATCTTGCGCCGGATCGACTGGTTGAAAAGCGGCATGGGGTGTGGGCAATGGGCTGAAGGAACTACTATGGAACCCAATACACGCTATTTAGCCGCGGGAATACGCACAATCAGGCCGCCGTGGCGCCGAGAGCCGCCCGCAACCGTCGCGCGAGCCTGACTGGTTAACAAAGGTTAAGAGTCCCCGGCTCTATCCGCCGTCACACGAGTTCCCGCCCTTATCCGTATTTCGCCGCATTGTTGCGGGAGCGTGAGGAATGCGAAACGATGTCGTGTCACCGTTTTTGACGCCGTTTTGATTCTCGAGCCGCATATCGTCGCGGACTTTGGTTTGTACTGGTTTCGCAGGGGGACCACGGAATGAACCAGTGCCTACGCTCGCTCGCGTGTGTCGTTGCCGTGGCCGCCTTGGCCTTCATCCCTACCGAGCTGGCAGCGAAGAGCAGTCACAAATCATCCGCGCCGAAGAAGACGCATGAGGCGAAAGCCGGCAAGCAGCGCCACGCCTCCACCGGCAAAGCGCGGCACGGCAAGCATGCCGAGGCCAAGCGCAACTCGAAGAAGCAGGACGACGCGCCATCGGACAAGTTGGCAGCCCCGCCGCTGACTGGCGATCTCGCCGCGCTGAAGGATGCCATCGATCTCGCGCGGAAGGGCAAGACCGAGGATGCGAGCGCGGCGCGCGACCGCATTGCCGACCCGGCGGGGCAGAAGCTCGCCGACTGGTTCATGCTGCGCCATTCCGAAAGCACGGCGAATTTTAAGCGCTACGCCGCCTTCCTCGCCGCCAATCCGGACTGGCCGAGCAGCGCGCTGCTCCGCCGCCGGGCCGAGGCGCGGCTGTGGCAGGAGAAAGCAGACGCGGCGACCGTGCACAAATTCACGATGGACCGGCCGACCAGCGCCAAGGGCAAGTTCGCGCTCGCCCGCGTGCTGATGACTGAGGGCGACAGCGACAGGGCCGCGCGTCTGGTGCGCGAGGCCTGGCGCACGGACGAATTGTCCGAGCGCAGCGAGGAAGATTCCTACGAAGCGTTCCGCGATCTCCTGACCGCCGAGGATCATCGCGCCCGCATGGACAAGCGCCTCGGCGCCAAGGACTATTCGGGCGCGCGGCGCGCAGCCAAGCGGCTCGGCGAGGATGCGCTCGCGATCGTCAAGGCCTGCGCCGCCGTCACCGGCAAGGCCAGCAAGGCCAAGGATTATCTCGAGGACGTCTCAGCCGAGGCGCGCCGCGACCTCGGCTATGTGCTGTGCCGCGCGCAATGGCATCTCCAGAATGACCGCATCGACGACGCTGCCGAGGTGATCCTGGCCGCCGCACCCGATACGATGGCGGCGCAAGACACCGACGCCTGGTGGCGCGAGCGCCGCCTGCTCGCCCGAAAGCTGCTCGACCAGGGCAAGTTCAAAACCGCCTATGATTTGGTGCGCTCGGCGGCCGTGCCCGCGATGGAAGTCTATCGCGTCGACCATCACTTCATGTGCGGCTGGATCGCGCTGCGCTATCTCGACGATCCCAAGGCGGCGATGACGCACTTCGCCGCGATCGACGAAGGCTCGGCCAACCCGATCGCGCTGTCGCGCGCGCATTATTGGCGCGGCCGCACGGCCGAGGCGATGAACGCAACCGCCGATGCGCGCCTGAGCTATCAGGCCGCGGCGCGCTATCCGACCGCTTATTACGGCCAGCTCGCCCGCGCCAGGCTCGGTCTCGACCGCATCGAGCTGCGCGCGCCCTCGCCCGTGCTGGCAGCAGTCGATACGCCGCCCACGGACGAGCGCGTGCGTGCCGCCGACATGCTGTACGGCGTCGGTGAGCGCGACACGGTGTTTTACTACGCCGAGGATTTCGCCAAGGAGAGTACCGACGTGGCGGCACTCGAGGCGCTCGGCGAACTCGCCGGCCGGCGCAACGACGCGCGCGTGATGCTGGAGGTCGGCAAGTCGGCGCTGGCGCGCGGGCTCGCGCTCGATCACTACGCCTTCCCGACCATCGGCATCCCTAAACATAAGCAGGTCGCGCCCGCGATCGAGCCCAGCGTGATCTATTCGGTGGCGCGCACCGAAAGCTCGTTCGATCAGCGCGACAAATCGGCCGCCAACGCAGTCGGGTTGATGCAGGTGACGCCGGAAGCGGGCCGCGACACCGCAAAGCGCTTCGGCCTGACCTACGACTGGGACAAGATGGTCTCCGATCCCGTCTACAACACGCAGATGGGCGCGGCGGAGCTCAGCGCACTGATGTCGGAATACCGCGGCAACCAGATCATGACCTTCGCCGGCTACAATGCCGGCCGGGGCCGCGTGCGCGAATGGGTGCAGGCGCGCGGCGACCCCAGGGATCCCAAGGTCGATCCGGTCGACTGGGTCGAGCGGATCCCGCTGTCGGAGACGCGCAACTACGTCCAGCGCGTGATCGAGAACGTGCTGGTCTATCGTGCGAGGTTTGAGGCCAGCAGCGTCGTCGCGGCGAAGTCCGAGCAGCGCGTTACGACGCCGAACGTGGGCGCGGTGCCGACGGCATCGGCCGCAGCCGCCGCGCCCTAGCTTCGCGACGCCGGGGCTGGACGCGGCGTGAAGCTGGATGCAGTGACTGCGACCGACCTCTCTGCGCGGGTCCGCATCGTTTGGCGAGCCGTCACCTCCTTCCGTGGTCAGAGGGTTCGTACGCGCGCAGAAATGCTTCCGTCAGCGAGCGCGAGAGCGCGCCCGTCTGCAGTATCCAGTTCCAGCTCGACACCGTGATCGCTTCGAGCGAACTGCGGTAAGGCCAGAGCATTTCCACCGTTGTCTGCTGATATCGACGGTAGCAATCATAGTCGCAGTACCGCCGCTCAGCGGGCACATGGCGGACGTAACTCGCGCCCAGCGGCTGCGCGCACGCGCTGCAGGTACCGCCGTGGCGAGGCCCTTCCTGATTGACGAGCATGAATCTCATCGCGATGTCCTCTCACCCGGACGGCAGATCCACCGCCCGTTTCGCTCTCCTCTCCGCTCAAGACGCCGCTCGTGTGCGCCCCTCGATCAGCGGCGCAGCTTCGCCATGAAGCGCGTAACACTCGTAGCCGCAGTAGGGCAGCAGCGTCTTCGCATCGCGCAGATAGCCGCCGCTGATCTCCTCGCAGCACCAGAGGCAGAACGTTTTGCGGAAAGGGGTCCTGCCGTTCACCACTATGAACCTCATGTGGCACCTCCGAGCGCAAAGCAGTAGACTGTGTCGACGAGAGAGGCGGACGGCGGCGGCGCGCAAAGATGGTTGCGGCCGTCGGGCTTATCCCTGTTTCGCTCGACCTTCTGAGGCGGAATGAGGATGTATTTCCCGTCTTCCCGGCGCAGCGCGTAGATGCTCCCTTCGACTCGCCGTATCTCGGTCGGGTAGCAGTCGGCGTTGTTGCAGCAAGTCAGCACCGGATTGTCCGGCATGTGCCAACTCGAATAGAACTGCTCGTGCAGCAGCAGATCCCGAGGCGGATGACGACGATGTGCGCCATCCTGTCCGGCCTCGTCCGCCTCCGCTCCCGTTATCAACGAAAGCGGCAGCGTGATCGCCAAGAGGAGCTTGCAACTACGGTTCAACGCGCAGCCTCCCGATACAGAATTGCCGAACGCAGCGGATCCGGTGACTGGTGCTTACGCCGCCTGGGACCGAAACAGCCATCGGCGATCGCGTTCGCGGCGCGCCCTGAAGCGATCGAGACATTTCCGGGAGCAAAGCGGCGCTCGCCAGGAATAATACCGGATCAGGCCGAACTTCCCGCTGCAGACGGCGCAGCTTTTTGCGGCGGAAGGGCGCTCGGAGTGTTCGGGCTTATCGCACATGACCTCTCCTCCTGGCCTCTGATGGGCGCCTCTGGCGGTCGAGGATCCCCACGGGCGCTGATGCACAATCATCACGTTCGTCAACGAAATGCGGCTTCTCAATCGTGACCAGCCAGATCATCGGCAAGTCAGCGCCGGCGGAGGCGAAGCTGGCCTCTTGAGTGCACGACGCCGCGCTACTCGACTGTTCATGCGTCGCGATCGACACCACTGGATTGCCGGTGAGACTAGTCCCCATGTGACGGGCCGCTCAATTGTACGGAGGTAAATGCAGCGTATGACTAGGATTGCGCGACCTATACATAGGTTTGTCCGGTGATTTACCGGAGTTTCGTCCGCTCGCAACGAGACGGCGCAACGCTGGCAAGCTGCACGGAGCCCGCGAACTTTCGATGCGGAATCCTGCTTCGATCAGGGAATTGCCCCTGCTGTCGCAAAGTGCTCTACTCGCCCTGCCCCACGCGGGCCGGGACGCTTGCGATGATGCCTGGCCAGATCGCAAAATTAGGGAATTCGGCCGCGCAATTCCTGCTCGGCGGCCTTGCGGCGCTTCGATCTCTCGGCAATGCGGCGAAAGACGAGCCCGCGACTGGAGAAGGCTGGCGGCAGGACAATGCCGACCTGCGCGACGCCGTGAAGCAATGGCGACAAGTGTTCGAGCACAATCCGGTCATGTATTTCATGGTCGATCCGGCCGGAACGGTGCTCAACGTGAATACATTTGGCGCCGCGCAACTGGGCTACACGGCGGCCGAGTTGACCGGCCAATCTGTGCTGAACGTCTTTTTCGAAGAGGACCGCGATTTCGTTCGTCGCTGTGTCGGGCTGTGCCTGGAAACCGTGGACCAGTCGCACACCTGGGAAATTCGCAAGATCCGGAAGGACGGCTCGGTTCTCTGGGTCCGTGAGAACGCCAAGGCCATGCGGCGCGGCGACGGCACGCCGATCGTGCTGGTCGCCTGCGAAAACATCACCCAACGCAAGGAGGCGGAGGATGCGCTGCGGCAGAGCGAGGCCTACCTTGCCCAAGCGCAGGAGTTGAGCCGCACCGGCAGCTTCGGCCTGAGCCTGGCAACCCGCGAGGCCGTCTGGTCCAGGGAGACCTTTCGCATCTTCCAGCGTGACCCGCAGGTCAAACCGACGCTCGATTTTGTTTTCCAGCGCATCCATCCGGAAGATCGCAATGCGGTCAGCAAGACCCTTGATCGGGCCTTCCGTGACGTCGGCGATTTCGACCATGAATATCGCCTGCTGATGCCCGATGGATCGATCAAATATCTCCATTCCGTGGCACGCGCGGTGAGACATGGATCCGGCCACATCGAGTTTGTCGGAGCGGTCACTGACGTCACTACGGCAAAGGAAACCGAACAGCGACTGCGTCGCAGCGAAGCCTATCTGACCGAAGCCCAGCGCCTCAGCCACACGAGCAGCTGGGCCTGGGACGTGCGCCGTCAGGAATTCGCTTACCGATCGGCCGAACTCTATCGCCTGTTCGGATTTAACCCGGACCAGATTGATCTGTCGGCGCAGGCTTTCCAACAACGGATCCTCGCCGAAGACTTTAAGCGGATCGTCGATGTGGAACGTCAGGCAATCCGGCAAAAGCAGCCTTTCGAAATTGATTTTCGGATTGTGCGTCCGGACGGTTCGGTACGACACGTCCATACGGAGGGGCATCCCGTCGTCGGCGGGGACGGCGATGTGACGGAGATCATCGGCACCCACGTCGATGTCACTGAGCAGTTTGCCGCAAGACAAGCGCTGCAAAAAGCCTTTGACGAGCTCAAGCTGTCCGAGCAGCGATTTCGCGACTATGCCGAAACCGCCTCGGACTGGTTTTGGGAGAGCGGGCCGGACCACCGTATCACACGGATTTCGGAACATGCCGACACGGCCGGTCCCGTGCCCACGGGCGTGATCGGCCTCGCCCGTTGGGACATTCCGCCCGACGCCGAGCTCGAGCCAGAGAAGTGGGAGCGGCATCGCGCGACGCTCGATGCCCACCTTCCGTTTCGCGACCTGGTCTACCGAAGCAAGGATCGCAACGGATCTCCGATCTACGTGCGCACCAGCGGCAAGCCCTTGCACGACGCGAACGGCAACTTTCTCGGCTATCGTGGCGTCAGCAGCGACGTGACGGCGGCCATCCGCGCCGAGCAGGCCGAGGAAGCACTGCGCAAGGCGCAAGCCGAGCTTGCTCACGTTACGCGCGTCACGATGCTCGGCGAACTTACGGCCTCGATCGCCCACGAGATCAATCAGCCCTTGGCCGCCGTGATCTCCAATGCGGATGCCTGCATCGGATGGCTCGATCGCGAACCGGCCGACCTGAATGCCGCGCGCCGTTCCGTGGAATGGATCGTCGAGGACGCCAATCGCGCCAGCGAGGTGATCCGCCGGATCAGAGCGCTTGCGAAAAAGACCGAGATCGAGATGGCTCCGGTCGACATGAACCAGCTCGTCAGGGAGACCGTGGCGCTCGTCCGGCGCGAGCTTGCCACCCATGCCGTGTCGGTGCGAATGGAGCTGGCGTCCGCTCTGCCCAGGGTTTGCGGCGACCGGATCCAGCTCCAGCAGGTGCTGATCAACCTGGTCATGAACGGGATTGAAGCCATGCACGCCAATGCGGAACGCCCGCGCGAGCTTGCGATCCGCTCCAGCCAGGTGAGCGAGCACGGCGAAGGTCGCATGCTCTTGACCGTGACAGATCGCGGGGGCGGCCTTTGCAACAGCGCGACGGAGCGCATCTTCACACCTTTCTTCACGACAAAGCCGAGCGGCCTGGGGATGGGACTGTCGATCTGCCGATCGATCATCGAGGCTCATGCGGGCCGGCTCTCGGCCCTCCCCAATGACGGAAGCGGAGCAACATTCCAGATTGCCCTGCCCTTGGCGATCGAGGACACGTCGTGACCGACATTCCCAAGGCGGCGACGGTGCAGACGAGTTCCGACGATCCGATCGTCTTGATCGTCGACGACGATCCATCGATGCGCCGTGCGCTCACCAACCTCTTTCAATCCGTCGGTCTCAAGGTCGAGGCTTTCGGCTCCGCGGCGGAGATCATGGAAGCCAAGCCACCGGCGGCCCCCAGCTGCCTTGTGCTCGACATCCGCCTGCCGGGCTCAAGCGGCTTTGACCTGCAGTCGGACCTAGCGAAGGCGAACATTCACACGCCCATTATCTTCATCACCGGTCATGGTGATATTCCGATGACCGTCAGGGCCATGAAGAGCGGCGCGATCGATTTTCTGACCAAGCCGGTGCGCGACCAGGACATGCTGGATGCGGTCCGGGCCGCGATCGAACGGGATCGCAAGCGACGCAATGCAGAGGAGTCGGTCGCGGGAGTGCGGTCCCGCTTCGAGGGTTTGAGCGCGCGCCAGCGCGACATCCTCACTCTGGTGGCATCCGGCCTGATGAACAAGCAGGTCGCTGCCGAGCTTGGATTGGCCGAGATTACCGTCAAGATCTATCGTGGGCAGATCATGCGGAAAATGGGCGCCAAGTCGTTGGCCGATCTCGTCAGAATGGTGGAGGCGCTCGGAATCTCACGCCCGGGCGGAAAGGTGCAAACCTAAGTATGCTTTTCAAGCTCGCTCCAAGGGGTCACTTTCGCCAAGTGCGGCACCGTGATCGGCGGCTCCCCGATCAGGAGCGATCATCTTGTCAATCCCGTTGGCCATTTCCGTCATTGACGATGATCGATCAGTCCGCCTTGCGACCAATAATCTGCTGACGTCGCGGGGATACACGGTCAACATCTTTCGCTCCGCTGACGAATTTCTTCAATCGGCCGAACTGAAGACGACGTCCTGCGTGATCGCAGATGTGCAGATGTCGTTGATGGGCGGCCTTGAGCTCTTGACGCACATGCGCAGCCTTGGTCACCACACGCCCTTCATCTTCATGACGGCTTTTCCCGACGATGCCGTGCGCGACCGCGCGCTGAAAGCGGGCGCTATCTGCTTTCTCGCGAAGCCGTTCTCCACGCCCGCTCTGCTTGAATGTCTGCGGATGGCCCTGTCCGGCTCCGATCAAACCGAGACATGATACGCCGGCGCCGAGCCCTGCGACACGGCGCTCAATCCACCTTGATGTTCGCCGCCTTGATCATCGGCCACCACTTCGCGATCTCAGCCTTCTGTCGGGTGCCGAGGGCCTCGGGCGTGAGCTGATCCTGGGGTGTCATCTCCAGCCCCTGGCTTTCCAGCTGCTTCTTCACGCCGGGATCGTTCAGTGCTTCCACGGCCGCGGCATTGAGTTTGGCGACGATCGCCTTCGGCGTGCCCTTCGGCACCCACATGCCGGACCAGAGCGTCATGTTGAACCCCTTCAGGCCCGCCTCCTCCGCCGTTGGGATGTCGGGCGCCGACGCGAGGCGCTTGTCATCGGTGATGGCGTAGGCGCGAATGGTACCGGCGCGGACCTGGTTGATGGAGTTCGATGTCTGGTCGACGATGACGTCGATCTGGCCGGCGATGAGATCGTTCAGGGCGGGCGCGGTGCCGCGATACGGCACGTATTGCAGCTTGATGCCGCTGACGCTCTCGAAATAGACCCCGGCGATGTGGCTGCCGGAACCCGCGCCGGCGGTGCCGGCGGTCGGCGGCGACGGCCGCGATTTCAGCCAGTCCAGCAGCTCCTTCAGCGAGGTCGCGGGCACCGCGTTCTTGCTGACGACGATCATCGGATTGCTCGGCAGCAGCACCACCGGCTCCAGGTCCGCGACCAGGTCGTAATTGAGCTTGTAGACGGCGCCGTTGGCGACGTGGGTGCCGAGATGGCCGAACGAGATCGTGTAGCCGTCGGGGGCCGAATGCAGGGCACGGCCGACGCCGATCGAGCCGCCTGCGCCAGTGACGTTCTCGATCACCAGCGGCTGGCCGAGCGCCGTGCGCATCCGCTCGGCAAGCACGCGGGCCATCGCATCCGACGGCCCGCCGGCGGCAAAGGGCACGATGATGGTGATCGGACGCGAGGGATAGTCGTCGGCGCGCGCGGCGCCCGCAACAGTGAGAATAGCAAACAGCGCAGCCCAGGCGGCTTTCATTGTCTTCTCCCCAGCAATGTCATTGTTGTTTTTGTCTCTTCCCGCGTACGGGAAGAGGGATCGTTCGTGAAGAGGCGAATTGACGCGCTAGAACTGCGAATAGTCGATCGGCTTGTGGCGATCGAGCGTGCGGTCGACCTTCGGCAACGGGTATTTCAGGCCGGTGGCGCAGTTGAACAGCATGACGCGATCGGACTTGCTGACGCGGCCGTCGGCGAGGCTGTCCTTGTAGGCAGCGTAGGTTGCAGCGCCTTCGGGGCAAAGTAGCAGCCCCTCCTCGCGCGCGACCTCGTTCAGCGCGGCAGAGATCTTGTCGTCGTCGACCGCAATGGCAAAGCCCTTGCTCTCGCGCACCGCGCGCAGGATGAGGAAGTCGCCGATCGCCTGCGGCACGCGGATGCCTGACGCGATGGTGTGGGCGTCCTCCCAGCGTGTCGCATGCTCGGTACCGGCTTCGTACGCACGCACCATCGGCGCGCAGCCCGAGGCCTGCACCGCAACCATGCGCGGGCGCTTGCTGCCGATGAAGCCGATCTTCTCGAGCTCGTCGAAGGCCTTCCACATCCCGATCAGGCCGGTGCCGCCGCCGGTCGGATAGAAGATCACGTCGGGCACGTCCCAGCCGAGCTGCTCGGCGAGTTCGAGCCCCATCGTCTTCTTGCCTTCGATGCGATACGGCTCCTTCAAGGTCGAGGTATCGAACCAGCCGACTTTCGCCTTGCCCTCGCCGACGATCTTGCCGCAATCGTCGATATAGCCGTTGACGCGGTAGACGGTCGCGCCCTGCAGCTCGATCTCGCTGACGTTCACCTCCGGCGTATCGGCCGGGCAGAAGATCGTGGTCTTGATGCCGCAGGAAGTCGCGTAGGCCGCGAGCGCCGCGCCGGCATTGCCGTTGGTCGGCATCGCCATGTGCTTGATGCCGAGCGCCTTGCCCATCGACACCGCCATCACGAGGCCACGCGCCTTGAACGAGCCGGTCGGCAGGCGCCCCTCGTCCTTGACGATGATCTCGCCGCCGCCGAGTTTGGCACCAAGCTTCGGCAGCCGGATCAGCGGCGTCGTGACCTCGCCGAGCGAGACGATGTCCTTGCATTTGCGCACGGGAAGCAGCTCGCGGTAACGCCACATGTCGGCGGGGCGTTGGGCGAGCGCATCCTTGGTCAGCACCTTCTTCACGCCGGCGAGGTCGTAGCGGACCAAAAGGGGCTTGCCGGCCTTGGAGAGGTTGTGGACCTGATCGGCCGCGTAGTGATCGCCCTCCATCGCGCATTCGAGATGGGTGACGAAGGTCGGGCGTTCGATGGTGAGGTTGTCGTTGTCGTGCATGGGGTGGTTTCCTTCTTGTTTTACAGGTCTACTGCTCGTCATTGCGAGCGTAGCGAAGCAATCCAGACTGCCGCTGCGGAAAGACTCTGGATTGCTTCACTGCGCTCGCAATGACGGCGGCAATCAGATATTCAGCACCCTTCCATACGCATCCAGCACGGCTTCCTTCATCATTTCCGACAGGGTCGGATGCGGGAACACGGTGTGCATCAGCTCTTCTTCTGTCGTCTCCAGGTTCATCGCGACGACGTAGCCCTGGATCAGCTCGGTCACCTCAGCTCCCACCATGTGGGCGCCGAGCAGCTGGCCGGTCTTCTTGTCGAAGATCACCTTGACCATGCCCTGGTCCTCGCCGAGCGCGATCGCCTTGCCGTTGCCGACGAAGGGGAAGCGGCCGACGCGGATCTCGCGGCCGCTCTCCTTGGCCTTGGCTTCGGTCAGACCGACCGAGGCGACCTGCGGGTTGCAATAGGTGCAGCCGGGGATCATCAGCTTGTCCATGGGGTGCGGATGCAGACCCTTGATGGCCTCGACGCAGATCACGCCCTCATGCTCGGCCTTGTGGGCCAGCATCGGGGGACCCGCGACGTCGCCGATGGCGTAGATGCCGGGAATGTTGGTCTTGCCGTAGCCGTCGATCACGATGCAGCCGCGGTCGGTTTTGACGCCGAGCTTTTCGAGACCGAGATTCTCGATGTTGCCGACGACGCCAACCGCCGAGATCACGCGCTCGAACTCGGCGGTCTGCTTCGCCTTGCCGTCGTCGAGCGTCGCGACCACGCTGTCGCTCTTCTTCTCGAGCTTCGTCACGCCCGTGTTGGTGAGGATCTTGATGCCCTGCTTCTCGAGGCGCTTGCGGGCAAGACCGGCAATCTCGGCGTCCTCGACCGGCAGGATCTGCGGCAGCACCTCGACCACCGTGACATCGGAGCCCATCGTCTTGAAGAAAGATGCGAACTCGATCCCGATCGCGCCCGAGCCCATCACCAGCAGCGATTTCGGCATCCGTTCCGGGACCATCGCTTCGAAGTAGGTCCAGATCAGCTTCTTGTCGGGTTCGAGGCCCGGCAGCACCCGCGGTCGCGCGCCAGTCGCGACGATGATGTGCTTGGCCTGATAAGCGCCCTCGCCGAGCGCACCCTTGGGCCCTTCGGCGTCGGACTTCTTCACCGTGACCTTGCCAGGCGCGTCGATCGAGGCTGCGCCCCAGATCACGCTGACCTTGTTCTTCTTCATCAGGAAGCCGACGCCGTCGTTGAGCCGCTTCGAGACGCCGCGCGAGCGCTGCACCACCGCCTTCGGATCAAACGAGACGTTGTCCGCCGACAGGCCATAGTCCTTGGCGTGCTGCATGTAGTGGTAGATCTCGGCGGAGCGCAGCAGCGCCTTGGTCGGGATGCAGCCCCAGTTCAGGCAGATGCCGCCGAGATAGGATTTCTCGACGATCGCGACCTTGAAGCCGAGCTGGGCGGCGCGGATCGCTGTGACGTAGCCACCGGGACCGGAGCCGATGATGATGATGTCGAAGGATGTATCGGCCATGGCGGCTCCCGTTCAACTCAAGAGGCGCCGCGGGCGCGGCGCTTGATCAGAAAAGACCTCACCAGCCATTCGAGCGTCGTCACCAAAGCCATCACGGCCAAGGCAATCAGCACGATCGGCTGGGCGATGTTCCGTGCCAATTGTTCGCCGGCAAAGAACGCGGAGTAAAGAAAATCGAGCCCAATCGGGTTGAGCGCGACGACTGTTCCAAGCAGCAGCGACATCCATGGCCAACGGGTACGGACATACAACGTTGCCCCCTCTACCGCGCGTCAGACCATCATCATGACGGGGTTTTCGATCAGCTGCTTGAAGGCACCGATCAGCTCGGCGCCGAGCGCGCCGTCGATGGCGCGGTGATCGCAGGACAGGGTCACGCTCATCATGTTGGCGATCTCGATCTTGCCGCCGCGGACCACAGGCCGCTCCTCGCTGGTGCCGACCGCGAGGATGGTCGCATGCGGCGGATTGATCACGGCGGTGAAGTGGCTGATGCCGAACATGCCAAGGTTCGAGACAGCCGTCGTGCCGCCCTGGTACTCTTCGGGCTTCAGCTTGCGCGAGCGGGCGCGTGTCGCAAAATCCTTCATCTCGCTGGAGATGGTCGACAGCGTCTTGGTCTCGGCCTTGCGGATGATCGGCGTGATCAGGCCGCCGGGCATCGCCACCGCGACGCCGACGTCGGAATGGTGGTGCTTGACCATGCCGGATTCGGTCCAGCTCACATTGCAATTCGGGATCTTCTGCAGCGCCACCGCCATCGCCTTGATGACGAAGTCGTTGACGGAGATCTTGTAGAGCGGCTTCTTCTCCTTGTCCTTGGGAGCAGCCGTATTGATCTCCTCGCGCGCGGCAAGCAGCTTGCCGATGTCGCAGTCGATGGTGAGGTAGAAGTGCGGGACGTTCTGGATCGACGCGGTCAAACGTTGGGCAATGGTGCGGCGCATGCCGTCATGCGGGACGACTTCGTAAGAGCCCGGCTCGAACAGCGACAGGATCTGCTTGTCCGACATGGTCGGCGCGGTCGAGGGCGCGCCTGACGGCGTCGCTGCGGGTGCCTTGAGGCCTTTGCCGGACTTGGCCTGCTCGATGTCGCGTGCCACCACACGGCCGTGTGGGCCGGTGCCTGTTACCATCGACACATCGATGCCGGACTCCTTGGCAAGACGTCGCGCCAGCGGCGAGGAGAACACGCGGCCGGCATGGCCGTTGCTCTGCGCGGCCGGTGCTGCGGCAGCTTGCGGCGCTGGTGCGACGGCGGGCGCCGGCGCGGCCTTGGGCGCAGCAGGCGCTGAAGCCGGTGCAGCAGCAGGAGCTTCAGCAGCTTTCGGAGGCGCGGCCGAAGCGCTGGGCTTGGCGGCGCTGGCCGCCTTCACGTCCTCGCCCTCGCCGGCCAGCACCGCGATCACGTCATTGACCGGGACGTCCTGAGTGCCCTCGGGCACAAGGATCCTGGCAATCGTGCCCTCGTCGATGGCCTCGACCTCCATGGTCGCCTTGTCGGTCTCGATCTCGGCGATGACGTCGCCGGATTTGACCTTGTCGCCTTCCTTCTTCAGCCACTTGGCGAGGTTGCCCTTCTCCATCGTCGGCGAAAGAGCGGGCATCAGGATGTTGATGGGCATGCTGACCTCACGAAGAACTTCTCAAAACGTCGGCCCCGGGAGCGAGGACGAACAGACCAGGTTTAGTTGCCGATGTCGCCCTGCCACAGGCGCTCATTGGCAGGATTGGAACGCCAGTTCTTCATCATGGTGATGGAGCGGTCGTCCGCAAGATCGATCCAGGGGATGCCGAACTTGTCGAGGATGTCCTTGGAGCCCGGGAAGGTGACGGATTCCCCGATGACCACCAGTTGGACCTTGAACAGAGCGAGCGCGCCGGCGCACATCGAGCACGGCGACAGCGTGGTGTACATGACGGTGTCGTGGAATGTAATCGCGCCAGCCTCGCGCAGGCAGCTCATCTCGCCGTGCAGGATCACGTTGTTCTCCTGCACCCGGTTGTTGTGCCCGCGAGCGATGATCTGGTTGTCGCGCGTCAGCACCGCACCGATCGGCAGGCCGCCTTGCGCGATCGAGGCTTCCGCCTCACGGATCGCCTCCAGCATGAAATCGAAATGATAGGATTCGATCGCCACGGTCAGTGCCCCTTCCCGCGCGGCGTCGTGGTGCCGGTGTCGGTGGGACGCTCGATCTCGGCCTGGAACATCTCGATGATCCGGTTCAGCGCGTCCTCCTCGGTGTATTCGCTCTCGCGCGCATAGGCGCGTGCGGCGTGACGGGCAAGATCGACGAGCAGCAGGCCCCACATGTCCGGTTCGTCGAAAGCCCGCTGGAACGCCATCGACAGCCCGCCGTCCAGCACGAACACGCGCAGGATCTCGACCGCATCATCGCGGACGAGGACATCGGGTGGTAATGGCTGCTCCTTCGGACCCGCCATGGTCTACCTGTAGCAGACGGCTTTGGCGGCCTCGACCACTTCTGCCGCCGAAGGCAGCGCGAGCTTTTCCAGGTTCGCGGCATAGGGCATCGGCACGTCCTTGCCTGAGACCCGGGCGACCGGCGCATCCAGATAGTCGAAGGCGTTCTCCATGATCCGCGCGGCGATCTCGGCGCCGACACCGCTCTGGGCCCAGCCCTCTTCCACCGTGACGGCACGTCCCGTCTTCTTGACGGAG
This sequence comes from Bradyrhizobium sp. WSM4874, assembly GCF_055811835.1. NCBI lineage: Bacteria > Pseudomonadati > Pseudomonadota > Alphaproteobacteria > Hyphomicrobiales > Nitrobacteraceae > Bradyrhizobium > Bradyrhizobium sp. WSM4874. The sequence continues at coordinate 135,493 of NZ_JBVVPR010000002.1, read as the reverse complement.
TTGACGATGGTCTCGGTGTCCATCGGACGCAGCGTGCGCAGGTCGATCACTTCGGCCTCGATGCCGTCCTTGGCGAGTTCGTCGGCGGCCTTCAGCGCGTAGCTCATGCCGTTCGACCACGAAATGATCGTGACATGGCTGCCGGAGCGCACGATGCGCGCCTTGCCGATCGGAATCACGAAATCGTCGAGCTTCGGCACCTCGCCAGTGTGGCCGTAGAGCATTTCGTTCTCGAGGAAGATCACCGGATTGGGATCGCGGATCGCAGCCTTGAGCAGGCCTTTGTAATCAGCGGCCGAGAACGGCGCGACGACCTTGAGGCCCGGGACGTTCGAATACCAGGACGAATAATCCTGGCTGTGCTGGGCGGCCACGCGGGAAGCGGCGCCGTTGGGCCCGCGGAACACGATCGAGCAGCCCATCTGGCCGCCGGACATATAAAGCGTCTTGGCCGCGGAGTTGATGATCTGGTCGATTGCCTGCATGGCAAAGTTGAAGGTCATGAACTCGACGATCGGCTTCAACCCGCTCATCGCGGCGCCGACCCCGATGCCGGCAAAGCCGTGCTCCGTGATCGGCGTGTCGATGACGCGCTTGGCGCCGAATTCCTGAAGCAGCCCTTGCGTCACCTTGTAGGCGCCTTGGTATTCGGCGACCTCTTCGCCCATCACGAAGACATCGGCGTCGCGGCGCATCTCTTCGGCCATGGCATCGCGCAGGGCTTCGCGGATAGTCTGCGTCACCATCTCGGTGCCGGCAGGCACTTCCGGGTCGGGCTCTGCGACGGCCTGCGGCGCCGGCGCAGCCTTGGGAGCTGGAGCCTCGGTTTTCGCGGCGGCAGGGGCTGCAGACTCGGCGGCCTTCTGCTGCTGGGCAGGCGCCGGCGCCTTGGCGAGATCGGCGGCACTCTCGCCATCGGCCAGAATCGTCGCGATCGGCGTGTTCACGGCAACGTCGGCGGTGCCCTCGGGGATCAGGATCTTGCCAAGCGTCCCTTCATCGGTCGCCTCGACCTCCATGGTCGCCTTGTCGGTCTCGATCTCGGCGATGACGTCGCCGGACTTGATCGTCTCACCCTCTTTTTTCAGCCATTTGGAGAGGTTGCCCTTCTCCATCGTGGGCGACAACGCGGGCATCAGCACTTGAATTGGCATATCGACTCCAAAAGAAAGCTTGCGCGCGTTCAGCGGTAAATATCGGTCCAGAGCTCGGCGGCATCCGGCTCGGGATCATGCTGGGCGAAATCGGCGGACGCGTTGACGATGTCGCGCACCTCGGCGTCGATCGCCTTCAGATCCTGCTCGCTGACCTTGGCGGCCAACAGGCGGTTGCGCACCTGCTCGATCGGATCCTGGTCGTGGCGGACTTTTTCGACCTCCTCGCGCGTTCTGTACTTTGCGGGATCGGACATCGAGTGGCCGCGATAACGATAGGTCTGCATCTCCAGGATGAAGGGGCCCTTGCCGGCGCGACACCATGCCGCCGCCTCGTCGCCGGCCGCCTTGACGGCACGGACGTCCATGCCGTCGACCTGCTGGCCGGGAATGTTGAAGGAGGCGCCGCGCTTGGAGAAATCCTGCTGCGCCGAGGCGCGCGAGACCGAAGTGCCCATGGCGTAGCGGTTGTTCTCGATGACGTAGATCACCGGCAGCTTCCAGAGCTCCGCCATGTTGAAGCTCTCATAGACCTGGCCCTGGTTGGCCGCGCCGTCGCCGAAATAGGTAACGCTGACATTGTCGTTGTCGCGATAGTGATTGGCGAAAGCGAGCCCGGTGCCGAGCGAGACCTGGGCGCCGACGATGCCGTGGCCGCCGTAAAAGTGCTTCTCCTTGCTGAACATGTGCATGGAGCCGCCCTTGCCCTTGGAATAGCCGCCACGACGGCCCGTGAGCTCGGCCATGACGCCGTTGGCCTCCATGCCGGTGGCGAGCATATGGCCGTGATCGCGATAGCCGGTGATGACCTGATCGCCCGGCTTCAGGGCCATCTGCATCCCGACCACCACGGCCTCCTGGCCGATATAAAGGTGACAGAAGCCGCCGATCGCGCCCATGCCGTAGAGCTGGCCGGCCTTCTCCTCGAACCGCCGGATCAGGAGCATGTCGCGGAGCGCCTTGAGCTCCTGCTCCTTGGTGAATTCCGGGGGCGAACCGCCGTCGGTCTTGTCCTGTGCAGTGCTTGCGGCGGCTTTCTTGGGTGCGGCCATGGGAATTCCGGGTCAGAGAAAACTTCAGCCCTCTCTAACCCAAGTCAAACGCCCTTGGAAAGCACCGCGGCGGCATGGCACGACTTTCATTATGCCGCACTGCAACGTGGTCGTAATATTGCAAAATCTTTGACGCGGATCGGGCAACAAATCGACACGGCCGCCGCACACGCAGATTCGTGGCCGCATCAAGCAACGTTGAGCCAACGCAGTCCCGACATTTGGAACGGGCGGCGCAGACCAGCGCCGCCCTCTCCGCCCGGCCGCCCGATCAGAAGAAGCCGAGCTTCTTCGGGCTGTAGCTCACCAGCAGATTCTTGGTCTGCTGGTAGTGATCGAGCATCATCTTGTGGGTCTCGCGCCCGACACCCGACTGCTTGTAGCCGCCGAAGGCCGCATGCGCGGGATAGGCATGGTAGCAGTTGGTCCAGACCCGGCCAGCCTGGATCGCCCGGCCGAAGCGATAGCAGCGGTTGGCGTCGCGGCTCCAGACGCCGGCCCCCAAGCCGTAGAGCGTGTCGTTGGCGATCTCGAGCGCCTCTTCGTCGCTCTTGAAGGTCGTGACCGAAACCACGGGGCCGAAGATCTCCTCCTGGAAGACGCGCATCTTGTTGTGGCCCTCGAACACGGTCGGCTGGACGTAGAAGCCGCCGGCGAGATCGCCGCCGAGCTCGGCGCGTCCGCCGCCGGCCAGCACCTTTGCTCCCTCCTGTCTGCCGATATCGATGTAGGAGAGGATTTTTGCGAGCTGCTCGCCCGAGGCCTGCGCACCGATCATGGTGTCGGCCGCGCGCGGGTCGCCCTGCTTGATCGCGGCGACGCGCTTCAGCGCCCGCTCCATGAAGCGGTCGTAGATGTCGGCGTGGACCAGCGCCCGGCTCGGACAGGTGCAGACCTCGCCCTGGTTCAGCGCGAACATGACGAAACCTTCAATCGCCTTGTCGAAGAAGTCGTCGTCTTCGGCGGTGACGTCGCTGAAGAAGATGTTGGGCGACTTGCCGCCGAGCTCGAGCGTGACGGGAATGAGGTTCTGGCTGGCATATTGCATGATCAGCCGGCCCGTCGTGGTCTCGCCGGTGAAGGCGATCTTGGCAATGCGCGGGCTGGACGCGAGCGGCTTGCCGGCTTCCAGCCCAAAGCCGTTGACGATGTTGAGGACACCGGGCGGCAGAATGTCGCCGATGATCTCGGCCCAAACCATGATCGAGGCCGGGGTCTGCTCGGCCGGCTTGAGCACGACGCAATTGCCGGCGGCGAGCGCGGGCGCGAGCTTCCAGCAGGCCATCAGCAGCGGGAAGTTCCAAGGGATGATCTGGCCGACCACGCCGAGCGGTTCGTGGAAATGATAGGCGACGGTGTCGTGATCGATCTCGCCGATCGAGCCTTCCTGGGCGCGGATGGCGCCGGCAAAATAGCGGAAGTGGTCGATGGCGAGCGGGATGTCCGCTGCCCGGGTCTCGCGGATCGGCTTGCCGTTGTCCCAGGTCTCGGCGATGGCGAGACGCTCGAGATTGTCTTCCATGCGGTCGGCGATCCGGTTCAGCATCGCGGCGCGCTCGGCGACGCTGGTGCGGCCCCAGGCGGCCTTCGCGGCATGCGCTGCGTCGAGCGCTGCCTCGACGTCCTGCGCATCGGAGCGCGCGATCTTGCAGACGATCTGGCCTGTCACCGGCGAGGCGTTGTCAAAATACTTGCCGGAGATCGGCGCGACGAATTTGCCGCCGATGAAATTGTCGTAGCGTTCGGCGAAGGGAATTTTGGTGACGCTGAGGAATTCTACCTTGTTCATTGATCACTCCCGATGTTTGCTGTTTGCGCAATTCGTCGCGTGGTCGCGACTTGCGCCAACGATGTCGCGGGAGGCGACTTCTGTCAGCCCTGATAGGAGCGATCACTGAGCCGACCTGTCGCAGTTCTGCGACAGGTGACGAGGCTGCACGTCGTGCCGCCGCACATACTGACCTCATCCTGAGGAGCGCGCTCTTGCGCGGGTCTCGAAAGGATGGCTGGGGATGACAGCAGGGCCTCTTGTGGTTCGAGAGGACCGCTTCGCGGTCTCCTCACCATGAGGATCTACCAGCAGCTCAATGCGCGTTCAGCTCGAACCGCTTGAGCTTCCTGTGCAGCGTAGCGCGGCTGACGCCGAGGGCCTTGGCGGCCGCCGAGACATTGCCGCCCGCGCGCAGGAGCGCCCGCTGCAACACTGCGCGCTGACCGCCGGCAAGATGGTCGCGCGCGGTGTCGCCGCCAAGGAGATCGGCGGCGGGCATCGGCTGCAACGCCCGGCCGGGCGCAATCCCGAGTCCCGCTCGGGCGGACCGGGTCGCGCCGATCACGAGATCGTCCGCATCGACCGCAACGAGGCCGCCGCACTGGCCGTCCGCACCTTGCGCCAGCACGATCCGGGCATGGGCGAAGGCCCTGCGAAACAGATCGGCCTCGATACGCTTGGCCGCCTCGCCGGCCGCGAGCGCGATCAGACTGGAAAACACGTCGGTACGGTCGGCGCGGCAGGAGGAGACGTCGAGCACGCCCGCGAACGCAGCCTCATGGTCGTAGATCGGAACGGCGGTGCAGCTCAGAAGCGTGTTGCGGGTGAAGAAATGCTGGTCGCGGTCGATCGTCAGCGGACGTTGCTCGACGAGGCAGGTGCCGATGCCATTGGTGCCCTCATGCTCCTCGCTCCAGAGCGCGCCGGTCCAGAGTCCCCAGGACTGAAATGTCGCGTCGTCCGCCGGGGTACCGCGGCGATCGACCGGCACGCCCTCGCCGTCGGCGAGCAGCACGCAACAGCCGCTGGCGCCGACCGCCTGGTAAAGCCGGTCCATCGCACCTCGCGCAGCGGCGAGCAGCGGCGCGACGCGCTCGCGCGCCCGGTGCAGCTCGGCTTCGCTCAGCCGGTTCGGCGAGCTACGGCCTGCGGGATCAAGACGATGCAATCTGGACGAACGGCGCCACGAGGCCACAAGCGACGAGCGCGCCGCCTGGCCTGACGTAATGGCGGCCTCGACACGAGCCGCGTGATGCCGGGGGGATTGCCCATTCATCACTGTTTCCTCCGGGTGGCAGTTTAGAGCGTGGCGGCACGGCCCGGTTGATCTGCGTCAACCCAGGCCATGGCGCTGCAAGCCATGAGCCGGTTGCGGCGCTGCCGTCAAGACGGCAGTCCGGTTCCAGGCCTTCAAGGAAGAACTGTCAGTTCGCCGGGATCGTCCGGACGAGATCGCGCGGATTGACGTAGTCGAGCTGGAAACGCGCCCGCTCGTCCAGCATGTCGGGGTCGATCTTCGCGGAGCGCAGCAACGAAACGCGCTGCTCGCTCCTGGCGCGCTCGCGCTTGAGCTGTGCCAGCTCGCTGGTCAGCGCCACGATCTCCTGGTCGAGCTCCTGACGGGCGTTGAGGCCGTATTTGCCGGTATAGGCGTTGACGCCGAAATAGCCGACGATGGCGGCCGCCATCGCATAGAGGGCAAGACCGGTCAGGATCGATTTCAGGCGGGCGCGGGAGACCATCCTGGGAAGATGGGACAGGTTGGTTAAGGGCGTGCTAATTTCGGGCGGCTGGGCCCCCGCGCGCGACGCTAGCGGACCCTCATGGTGAGGAGCCGCAAAGCGCCGTCCCGCGGACGATGCTTCGCATCGCCGCGAGAACCATGAAGGCCCGACAATTTCCCGGAGCCATCCTTCGAGACGAACGCTTCGCGTTCTCCTCAAGGATGAGGGCCGTAAGCTGCGGCTGCGGGCGATTTAGCCTCAGCCGTGATGCTTCGCCACGTGCACCGCAAACGCGTCGATATAGGCCTGGAGTACGGGCTTCAGGGACTCCTTGGTCAGATTGCCGTCGGCATCGAAGGCATCGCCCACCCCGTTCAGATAGGCCTCGGGCTGCTGCATAATCGGGCCGGAAATCCCCGGCAGGATGTTCTGCAGCGTCTTGGCGGCGCTGACGCCGCCGAGCGGGCCCGGCGAGTTCGCGATGATGCCGACCGGCTTGCCGTTGAACGAGCTCTTCCCATAGGGCCGCGAGGCGACGTCGATGGCGTTCTTCAGCACGCCCGGGATCGCGCGATTGTATTCCGGCGTGACGAAGATGACGCCGTCTGACTGCTGGAGTTTTTCGCGGAAGGACAACCAGTCGGCCGGCGGCGCGCCCTCGAGGTCCTGGTTGAAGAACGAGATGCCGGCCGGCGTGACGACCTCGAGCTTGAGCGAGGCCGGCGCGAGCTTGGCGAGCGCATTGGCGATCTTCAGCGAAAAGCTGTCCTTGCGCAGGCTGCCGGCGATCGTGACGATATTGTAGGCCATGGAGTGTCCTCGAAATCTTCAGCGGGAGTGCCGGGTCGGCACTTAAGCGATCCCGAGTGATGGATGCAAGTGCATGGACCGGTCGGATTTGGAAACGCTGCGTTTCTGAACGGTCGCCCCAACAATCAGGCCGCCAAGTGGCGGCCTGATTCCTTGGTACAAATCTGCAAATCGGCTCAGATCGTCGGATTCCATGCCGACGGGATCAGGCGATATTTGGCGCCGTCCTTCTCGACATGGCCGACCGAGGGGAAGGTGAAGTGGAAGCCGATCACGGTCGCCTTCTCGGCCGCCGCCATGTCGTAGAATTTGTGGCGGGTCTCCTGCGCCAGCGCAGCATCGGTGTCGAACTCCACATGCCAGTCCGGATTGCGCAGGAAGAACTCCGGGATGTTGGTGACGTCGGACTGGATCAGCACCTTGGCATCGCCAGAGGCGACCGCGAACGAGGTGTGCCCGGGGGTGTGGCCGGGCGTCGCGATCGACGTGATGCCCGGCGCGACCTCCTTGCCCCACTCGTACTTCGTGACCTTGGATTCGAGGCCAGCAAAGGTCTTCTTCACGTTGGCGAAGTAGTTCTTCATCATCCCGTTCGACTCGGCCTTGGCGGCGTTGTCCTCGCTGGTCCAGAACTCCCAGTCCTTGCCGGGCACCATGATCTCCGCATTGGGGAAGGCAAGCGCGCCGTCGGCGAGACGAATGCCGTTGGTGTGGTCGGGATGCAGATGCGAGAGCAGCACGACGTCGATGCTCTTGGGGTCGACGCCGGCGGCCTGGAGGTTCTGCAGCGTGCGGCCGACCGCACCCTTGCTGGGCTCGAGATTGGCGACACCGTTGCCGGTATCGATCAGCACGAGCTTGGAGCCGGTGTTGATGAGCTGCGGGTTGAACGGCACCGTGACCATGCCCTTCGGCATGTAGGCCGCCTCGCCCGCGGCCAGCGCTTCCTCCTTCGGCGCGTTGACGACGAACTTGTCCGGCATCGGGAACGTGCGCGCACCGTCATTGATCGAGGTGCACTCGTAGCTGCCGACCTTGTAGCGGTAGAAGCCAGGCGCCTGTGTGCCGGCTTGCGGCACCGAGGCATTGGCGGCGGTCGGCCCAAAGCCGGTCACGGCAGCCGCACCGAAGGCGGCGGCGCCTGCAAGCAAATGGCGGCGATTAAGATCGGTCATGAGGTCCCCTTCTGAGCGCCCCGCGGTTTTCCCGCGTGCAAATGGCGGCGGAATAATCCCCGGCTCCGCTCAGAAGGCAAGACCTTCTTTGGGTGACGTGCCGTCGCACATCACGATTATTTATTTGGGTTGATGAGGAATTTTTCGCCGGTGGCGCGTTTCGCATAGACCGCGATATTGGCGGGATCGAGCGCCTCGGAAAGCGACACCACCTTGGTGTAGTGGCTGGCAAACGTGGTCTTCAGTTCGTCGACCACGCGCTGGCGCAGCCTGGCCCCGTCCGCCTGCCCGATCTTCATCAGGAACGGAAACAGCAGCCAGCCACCGACGCCCCAGGCCATGCCGAAGCCGCGCGGCAGCTCGATCGGGCGGACGTCAAGCGCGCCATAGACATAGACCTGCTTGTGCACGTTGGAGCCGTAGCGGCTGTATTCCTTCGCGGTCTTGTTGATCGCGACTTCCATGCAGTTGAGGATGTCGCCGGCGAGCTTGCCGCCGCCGATGGCGTCGAAGGCGATGGTGGCGCCGGTCTCGACCAGCGCGTTGGTGAGATCGCCCAGGAAGCTCGGTGCGGTGGAATCGACGACGTATTTGGCGCCGATCTTGTGCAGGATGTCGGCCTGTTCCTTGCTGCGCACGATGTTGACCAGCGGGATGCCGTCCTTGATGCAGATCTTGTTCAGCATCTGGCCGAGATTGGAGGCGGCCGCAGTGTGCACCAACGCCTTGTGACCCTCGCGCCGCATGGTCTCGGTCATGCCGAGCGCAGTCAGCGGATTGACGAAGCAGGAAGCGCCTTCGGCCGGCGTGGTGCCTTCCGGCAGCGGCAGGCACTCGCGCACTTTCAGCGTGCGATACTGCGTATACATCGCGCCGCCAATCATGGCGACGGTCTTGCCCATCAGCGCCTTCGCGGCATCCGAGGAGCCGGTCCTGATCACGACTCCCGCGCCTTCGTTACCGACCGGCATGGACTCGTCGAGCCGGCCTGCCATCGCCCGCATCGCGCCTTCCGGCACCTTCGCGGTGATGATGGGAGCGCCCTTGTCGCCGGAAGCCTTCGCAGTGCTCATATCGGCCGCGCCGATCAGGAGCCCGAGGTCGGACGGATTGATCGGAGCGGCCTCGACGCGAACGACGACCTCGTCCGCGGCGGGTTCGGGGGTCGGCACGTCGAGCAGCGAGATCTCGAGCTCGCCGCTCTTCTTGATCAGCGAACGCAATTGCAGGCCGTTTTTGCCGTCGCTCATGTCGATCCTCCCCTGTTTTTGTCCGAGAGCTGGCTTATGCCAGCGCCTTCAGTGCCGCCTTGCCGCCGTAGAGCGCCTGCTTGCCGAGCTGCTGCTCGATGCGCAGGAGCTGGTTGTATTTGGCGGTGCGATCGGAGCGTGCAAGGGAGCCGGTCTTGATCTGTCCGCAATTGGTGGCGACCGCGAGGTCGGCGATGGTGGAATCCTCGGTCTCGCCGGAGCGGTGCGACATCACCGAGGTGTAGCCGGCCTTGTGCGCCATCTCGACGGCGGCGAGCGTCTCGGTCAGCGTGCCGATCTGGTTGACCTTGATCAGGATCGAGTTGGCCCGTCCGGCCTTGATGCCTTCGGCGAGCCGCTTGACGTTGGTGACGAAGAGATCGTCGCCGACGAGTTGGCACTTCTTGCCGACGAGGTCGGTCAACTCCTTCCAGCCGTCCATGTCGTCTTCCGACATGCCGTCCTCGATGGTCACGATCGGATAGCGCGCGACGAGGTCAGCAAGGTACTTGGCCTGCTCGGAAATCGAGCGGGTCTTGCCCTCGCCTTCGTAAACATACTTGCCGTCCTTGAAGAACTCGGTCGAGGCGCAGTCGAGGCCCATCACGATGTCGGAGCCCGCCTTGTAGCCGGCCTTGCCGATCGCGTTCATGACGAATTCGAGCGCGGCGTCCGCCGATGGCAGGTTCGGGGCAAAGCCGCCCTCGTCGCCGACATTGGTGTTGTGGCCGGCCTTCTTCAGCTCCGACTTCAGGGTATGGAAGACCTCGGCGCCGTAGCGCAGGCCCTCGGCGAACGACGACGCACCGACGGGCAGGATCATGAACTCCTGGAAGTCGATGGGGTTGTCGGCATGCATGCCGCCATTGATGATGTTCATCATCGGCACCGGCAAGAGACGCGCCGAGGTGCCGCCGACGTAACGGTAGAGCGGCATGTCGAGCGAGTTCGCGGCCGCCTTGGCGCAGGCGAGCGAGACGCCGAGGATGGCGTTGGCGCCCAGCCGGCTCTTGTTCGCGGTGCCGTCGAGGTCGATCATGATCTGGTCGAGCTGGGCCTGCTGCTCGACATCGAGGCCGCTCAGGGCCTCGAAGATCTCGCCGTTGACGGCGCCGACCGCCTTGGTGACGCCTTTGCCGAGATAACGGGCTTTGTCACCGTCGCGCAGTTCCACCGCCTCGTGGGCGCCGGTGGAAGCGCCGGACGGCACGGCAGCACGGCCGAGCGCACCATCTTCCAGCACGACGTCGACCTCGACGGTGGGATTGCCCCGGCTATCCAGGATTTCGCGTCCGATGATGTCGATGATGGCGGTCATGAGGGCCTCTTTTCGGGGGACTAAGCAGTCAGTTGGGGTGCTTCTACCGCAATGCATCGAAGCGGAAAAGGCCGGGTGACGGCCGCACGATGATTGGCTAAGAGGGCGCCAAGGAGGCGGCCTGATGTCGAAAAAGCCAAGCAAATCGAAGAACTCAAGCTCGGATTCACCTGCCCTGCAGCTTGGCCGCGCGGTGGAATGGCCGGATGCGCCCGAGAAAGCAAAGCTCGACCGCGTGCCGAATCCGCAAGGAGGCACCGATTATCTGGTGCGCTTCACCGTGCCGGAATTCACCTCGCTCTGCCCGGTCACGGGACAGCCGGATTTCGCGCATCTGATGATCGACTACGCCCCCGGCCAATGGCTGCTGGAGTCGAAGTCGCTCAAACTCTACATCGCGAGCTTCCGCAATCACGGCGCCTTCCACGAGGACTGCACCGTGATGATCGGCAAGCGCATCGCGAGCGAGATCAAGCCGAAGTTCCTGCGCATCGGCGGCTACTGGTATCCGCGCGGCGGCATCCCGATCGACGTGTTCTGGCAGACCGGCCGCGCGCCGAAGGGCCTGTGGGTGCCCGAACAGGGCGTCGCACCCTATCGCGGGCGGGGCTAGTTGGACCGAACGCCGATGGAATCGACTGCAGCAACATTCCGAAATCTTGGATTGGGCCTTCTGGGCATGCTGTGGCTGACCGGCGCGGCCGAGGCTGCCGAAGTCCGGGTGATGATCTCGGGCGGCCTGACGGCTGCCTACAAGGTGCTCGTGCCGGAGTTTGAGAAGGCCACCGGCAACAAGGTGCTGACGGAATATGGGCCCTCGATGGGGACCACGACCAACGCTATCCCGGTCCGGCTGGAGCGCGGCGAGGCGGCCGATGTCCTGATCATGGTGGGCTACGCCCTCACCGATCTCGCCAGCAAGGGCAAGGTCGTTGCCGGCAGCCAGGTCGACCTGACGAGATCGCCGATCGGGGTCGCCGTGAAATCGGGCGCGCCGAAGCCGGACATCAGCTCGGTGGAAGCGGTCAAGCGCGCGTTGCTCGCGGCGAAGACGATCGCCTATTCCGACAGCGCCAGCGGCGTCTATGTCTCGACCGAAATGTTTGGAAAGCTCGGCATTGCCGATGTCATGAAGGACAAGGCCCGCAAGATTCCGGCCACGCCGGTCGGCGAGATCGTCGCCCACGGCGATGCCGAGCTCGGCTTTCAGCAGATCAGCGAGCTGAAGCCCGTGAAGGGCATCGATATCGTCGGGCCGCTGCCGAACGAATTGCAGCAGATCACGATCTTCTCAGCCGGCATCGCAAGCGTTTCCAAAGAGCCCGAGGCCGGCCGGGCCTTGATCAAGTTCCTTGCCTCCCCGGCAGCCCGCGACGCGATCATCGCGAGCGGCATGGAGCCGATCGCGGCCGGTGGAGCGAACTAAAACCCTCTCGCATCTAGTACGCGCTCAGCAGATCGACCTTCGTATTCGCCAGCACCAGACGCCGCGCCAAGATGGCAGCGAGATTGCGCATGATTTTGAGCGAGGTCTCGGGATGCACGCGACGATAATCGGCAAAGCTGCCGAGCGGCAATTCGAGGCAGGCCACCGGCGTGTCGGCGAAGACGTCGGCGCTGCGGCTTCCCTCCAGGATCGCCATCTCACCGAAAGCCATGCCGGGGCCGAGTGAAGCCAGCCGCACGCCGCTGCGCAGCTTTACACTGACCATGCCGCTCTGAAGGAAGAACAGCGAATTGGCGGGCTCGCCGGCGGCGATGATGCGCTGGCCGGCCGCGTAGTGCCGCGTGGTCGACAGCTTGACGATGGCGGCGATCTCGTCGGCATCGAGCTCGGCCAGCAGTGCCTGCTCGCCGAGATGCGCGCTCTCTTTCACGTCGGTGAAGCCGCCGAAGCGGTAGATCACCTGATCCTCGGCCCATTCGATCGCATCGTCCAGGAGTGCAAAACGCCGTAACCGGCGCGGCTCGGACGTGCGCGCCGAGATCGCCGTCCACACGGCCGAGGTCTCTTCGAAGCCCGACAGGATCGTGATGATGCCGGCATTGCCGAGCGCCGCCAGCGTCTCGCCCAGAAGCTCAGCGCCCGCTGCGGTGATATCGGGGACGCGACGAAAATCGATGATCAGGAGCGGCGCATTCGGCGGCTCGCTGGTGAGCCGTCGCGTGACATAGTCGATGGTGCCGAAATTCATGGCGCCGACCAGCTCGAGCACGCGGATGTCGCTGTGGCGCTCGTCGAGAATCTGCTGCTCGCGCGGCGGGCGGCTGCGGCGCGAGGAGATGCCGTAGACGTCGTAATCCGCCATGATGCTGGTGCGGACGTCGGCATTGCGGTTGAGCATGTGCAGGTCGAACCGCGCCGACAGCGCTTCGCACACTTTCAGGCCGCGCGCGCTGTTGAAGTGGTTATCCAGCAGCGGCGAGAAAGTGCCGAGCCCGAGTTGCGAGGGTAGCGCCGCGACGATACCGCCGCCGACGCCGCTCTTGGCGGGGATGCCGACCCGGTAGGTCCACTCGCCAGCATAATCGTACATGCCCGAGCTCGTCATCACCGACAACGTGCGCGCGACGATGTGCGGCGTGATCACCTGCACGCCCGTCACCGGATTGATGCCGCGATTGGCGAGCGTTGCCGCCATCACCGCCAGATCGCGCGCAGTGACCAGGATCGCGCATTGACGGAAATAGACGTCGAGCACGGCGTCGACGTCGTCTGGCAGCACGGCGTAATTGCGCAACAGCCAGGCAATGGCCCGGTTGCGGTTGCCGGTCGCGGTCTCAGAGACATGCACGGCGTCGTCGACACCGAGCTCGCGGCCGGCGAACTGGCTGAGCTTCGAGCGGACGCGCTCGAAGGCGCCCTTCCCGTCCACCTCGTAGATCAGGCCCGAACAGGCGATGGCGCCGGCATTGACCATCGGGTTGAAAGGACGGTTGTCGTTGGTAAGCCGGATCGAATTGAAAGCTTCGCCGCTCGGCTCGACGCCGATGGTGGCTGCGACCCGCTCTTCGCCGACCATCTCCAGCGCCAGTGCGAACACGAAGGCCTTCGAGACCGATTGGATCGTGAACGGCACCGCACTGTCGCCGACCTCGTAGATATGGCCGTCGATGGTGACGAGCGCGATGCCGAAATGGTCGGGGTTGGCGCGCTTCAGCTCGGGAATATAGTCGGCAAGCTCGCCCGAATTGTCGGCCTGGAATTCTTCGTAACAAGCGGTCAGGAAGCGCCGGAGCGGGGGCTTGGTGGGATATCCCGTCGATCGGGTCACGCTGGCTGCGCTGGGCGAGCGGCTGGTCTGGGCGTCCACGATCTCACACCTCGATTTGCCCAAAATCGAAGCAATTCGTGTGCCATGTATACGGGACCGACGGTGTCGTGGTGGGGCCGATCCCCTTCAGGGACCGAATAGCCTCAGCGCGCGTCGGACGGCGCGCGCTGTTTCAGCAGGCGCGCGCAGACAAAGCCCAATACCACCATGATCGCGGCGCTCACGAGCAGCGTCGGCACCTTGCCGCCATGCTGCAGGCCAAGGCCATAGGCGAGCGGCCCGACCGTCTGCCCCATGAAGAAGAAGAACGAATGCAGCGATAGCGCGGTCGCGCGTGCCTCGACCGAGAGCTCGCTGGCAAACATCTGCAGGCAGCCATGGGCGATATAGAAGCCCCATCCCATCACGACAAGATTGAGCGCCTGCACTTCCCAGCGCGGGCCGAAGCCGACGAGAACGAGTTGCGAGGCCACCAGCGTCATGCCCGCGATCATCATTCCCTTCATGCCCAGCCATGGCAGCAGGCGCGACACCGTCAGCGTGTAGAACAAGCCGCCGACTGCAAAGCCCGCGATGACGAAACCGGCGATCGAGAGCGAGGTCTGACCGAGCTCGAACAGGAACGATGCGATGTAGGGAAACAGGCCGAGCACGCAGCAGCCTTCGATGAACACCGCCGAATAACAGACATAAGCGTTCGGGTTGGTGAAGATGGTGCGATAGCCGGCCTTCAGCGCCGACAGGCTCGTCTTCGGCGGATGCTTGACCTTGGCGCCACGAAAACCGGCGGCGACTGCGATCGACGCAACGATCACGAGCCCGCCGAGCACTGCCAGCACGCCGCGCCAGCCGAGGAAATCGCCGATCAGGCCGGAGGCCGAGGCGCCGAGCAGATTGCCCGTCATCGCGCCGGCAAGCGTGCGGCTGATCGCGACCTGGCGTTTCTCCGGACCGACGAGATCGCTGGTCAGGCTGAGCGCCACGGGAAACACGCCGCCGGAGCCGATGCCGGCGAGGATACGGGTCGCGAACAGAACCGAGAACGAGCTCGAGAGCGCCCCCAGGATGTTGGCAAGGCCGAGCAGCGCGAGGCAGCCGATCATCAGCCGCGTCTTGCCGAACAGATCGGCGGCGGCGCCGACGATCGGCTGGATGATGGAGAAGGTGAAGGCGAACACCGCGGCAAAGCCGGCAGCGGTCGCGATGCTGACGCCAAAGTCCTCGGCGACGTGCGGCAGCACCGGATCGAGCGCGCGCGCGGAGAGCGCCGCGGCAAAGCTTGCACCGGAGATGACGTAGAGCGCGGCCGGCAGGCCGTGATCGTGCGGCCGCGCCTCGCCTTGCTGCATCAGCGCGGGTCGGCTTTGGTCGAATCTTTGGCGAGCGCGTCGAACGCCATCAGCCTTCGGATCAGCCCTTCGAAGTCGCGCAGCGGCACCATGTTGGGTCCGTCGGACGGCGCGCTATCGGGGTCGGGATGAGTCTCGATGAAGACACCGGCAACACCGACAGCGACGGCTGCGCGTGCGAGCACCGGCACGAATTCGCGCTCGCCTCCGGAAGACGTCCCCTTCCCGCCCGGCTGCTGCACCGAGTGAGTGGCGTCGAAGATCACGGGTGCGCCGGTGGTGCGCGCCAGGATCGGCAAGGCGCGCATGTCGGAGACTAGGGTGTTGTAGCCGAAGGACGCGCCGCGTTCGGTCACGAGCACATTGGGATTGTTCGCGCTCGTGATCTTGGACACGACATTGGCCATGTCCCAGGGCGCGAGAAACTGACCCTTCTTGACGTTGACGACCTTGCCGGTTGCGGCGGCCGCCAGCAGCAGATCGGTCTGGCGACACAGGAAGGCGGGGATCTGCAGGATGTCCACCGCCTGCGCCACCTCGGCGCATTGCGCGGCGTCATGCACGTCGGTCAGAACCGGCAGGCCGAGCGACGATCGGATTTCGGCGAAGATCGGCAGCGACTGGGCAAGCCCGAGCCCACGCGCGGCCGACGCGCTGGTGCGATTGGCCTTGTCGAACGAGGTCTTGTAGACGAGGCCGATCTGCAGCCGCGCGGCGATCTCCTTCAGCGCCGAGGCGACCTCCAGCGCATGCTGGCGGCTTTCGAGCTGACACGGTCCGGCAATGATCGAGATCGGCAGATCGTTGCCGAATTTGACCTTGCCAATAGTGACGACCGGCGCCGCTGACGTCGAAGAGCTCAAGGCAAATCCCTCGCTTCGGCGCGACCATAGCCGCGATGAAGGGCGGATCAACCCCATTCGGCCTGGGCTCCCAGAATATCAGGGTTGCGCCAGGCTCCCCGCGACGCCCTCGCGCCGGCCGCCTCTACTTCACCGCCGAGAAGGCGGTCGGCGCCATGATCTGGCTGACGATGTTGCCGACGATCTGGCCGTCCGCCTCGCTCTCGGCGCGCGCTTTCATCCAGTCTGGATCGCTCATGAAGCCGGCCCACTTCTTCTCGCGCTCGGCGAGCGACTCCCAGGCCAGGAAGTAGGTCAACTCCTGGTTGGATTCGCCGATCAGCGTGGTGAAGAAACCGGCTTGGCGAATGCCGTGCTTTTCCCAGATCTTCAGCGTCGCCGTCTCGAACCGCTTCAGCAGCGCCGGCAAACGGCCGGGCACGCAGCGATAGATGCGCATTTCGTAGATCATTCTTGTTTACTCCCTGAACAGGTCCGGCGGTTATAACGGCTGGCCCTGACGGTGTCTTGAGGCCCGCTCGACCGCCCCCCGTGGCGTTCCGCGCATGGCTCTGCCCCCCTGCTGAACGTGCCGCCGGCCGCCGTCTACAAGCTGACGCGTCGGCCGCAGATGAAGCTCGTTACGGGATCGCTTGCGCCTGCTACGTCAATGCCGGCCGGGCGGAGCGGATGCATCTTGCACGTGAACTGCACCGCCACGTGCTGAGCCGATTACACCAGGCGGCTCTGCACCATCGCCGCGCGAATGAACGACGCGAACAGCGGATGCGGCTCGAAGGGGCGCGACTTCAGTTCGGGATGGAACTGGACGCCGATGAACCAGGGGTGATCCTCGTACTCGACGATCTCCGGCAGCACGCCGTCGGGCGACAGGCCCGAGAATTTCAGCCCGTGCTGCTCGAGGCGATCCTTGTAGGCGGTGTTGACCTCGTATCGATGGCGGTGGCGCTCGGAAATCTCGGTCGCGCCGCCATAGACCTCCGAGACGCGGCTGCCGCGATTGAGCGCCGCGGGATAGGCACCCAAGCGCATCGTGCCGCCGAGATCGCCGGCGTTGGTGCGCTTCTCGAGCTCGTTGCCGCGCAGCCATTCCGTCATCAGGCCGACCAGGGGCTCCTTGGTCGGGCCGAACTCGGTGGAGTTGGCCTCCTCGATCCCGACGAGATTTCGCGCGGCCTCGATCACCGCCATCTGCATGCCGAAGCAGATGCCGAAATACGGTACGTCGCGCTCGCGTGCGAACTGCGCCGCGCGGATCTTGCCTTCGGCGCCGCGCTGGCCGAAGCCGCCGGGCACCAGAATGCCGTTGACGTGTTCGAGGAACGGCGCGGGATCTTCCTTCTCGAAGATCTCGCTTTCGATCCAGTCGAGATTGACCTTCACCTTGTTGGCGATGCCGCCATGCGAGAGCGCCTCGATCAGCGACTTATACGCATCCTTCATGCCGGTATACTTACCGACGATGGCGATGGTGACGTTGCCTTCGGGATTGCGGATGCGCTCGTTGATCTGCTGCCAGCTGCGCAGCTCCGGCGGAATCCGCGAACCGATGCCGAAGGCGGCAAGCACTTCGTCGTCGAGGCCTGCGGCATGGTAAGCCTGAGGGACAGCGTAGATGCTGTCGGCGTCGCGCGCCTCGATGACGGCGCTCTCGCGCACGTTACAGAACAGCCCGAGCTTGCGCCGTTCCTCCTTCGGGATCTCGCGATCGGTACGGCAGAGCAGGATGTCCGGCTGGATGCCGATCGAGCGCAGCTCCTTGACGGAGTGCTGCGTCGGTTTTGTCTTCAGCTCACCGGCGCTGGGGATGTAAGGCAGCAGCGTCAGATGAATGTAGATGGCGTGATCGCGCGGCAGCTCGTTCTTGAGCTGGCGGATCGCCTCGAAGAACGGCAGCCCCTCGATGTCGCCGACGGTGCCGCCGATCTCGACCAGCACGAAGTCGTAATCATCGTTGCCGTCGAGGACGAAGTCCTTGATGGCGTTGGTGACATGCGGAACGACCTGGATGGTCGCGCCGAGATAATCGCCGCGCCGCTCCTTGGAGATGATGTCCTGGTAGATGCGCCCGGTCGTGATGTTGTCGGCCTTGGTCGCAGGCCGCCCGGTGAAGCGCTCGTAGTGACCGAGATCGAGGTCGGTCTCCGCGCCGTCATCGGTCACGAACACTTCGCCGTGCTGATACGGCGACATCGTTCCGGGATCGAGATTGAGATAGGGGTCGAGCTTGCGGAGGCGGACCTTGTAGCCCCGGGCTTGCAACAGGGCACCGAGTGCCGCTGAAGCCAGACCCTTGCCGAGCGAAGAAACCACGCCGCCGGTGATGAATATGTACCGCGCCATGGGGCTTAACCTCTAATCCCTCGAATTCGATTCGCCAAAGCGATTCGTATTCCGCCCCAAACATTTTGCGGGGCTGTGGGTGAGCCAGAACTAAGAGTGGTGACAGAGCCTTGATGGGGGTTGTTGATGCAGGACGGTAGAAGCCGCCCTGCATGGCCCCCCTGCTTTATTGCGAACGCGGTACCTGTGGGCCGCTCGGCGCCGGAGCCTGCTGCTGCTCGTCGGCCTTCTTCAGCGAATCCAGAATGCCGCCGGAGGTCGGCGGCGCGATCGGTCCGCCACCGGCCGGCTGGGTCTGCGAAGCCGGTGCGCCGATGATCGACGACGGCTTGCGGTCGTAGCCGGCATACCAGGACAGGAACAGGCTGGTAAGGAAGAAGCCGACGGCCAGGATCGCGGTGGTCCGCGTCAGAAGGTTCGCGGTGCCGCGGCTCGACATGAAGCCGGCGCCACCTCCCATGCCGAGGCCCCCGCCTTCCGACTTCTGGAGCAGGACGGCGCCGATCATGACGGTGACGATCATGAGGTGAATGACGATGACAACAGTCTGCATAGTGTCCTTCCGTCACAAGCCGACAGCGCCGAGACGGCGGCCAATCGTGCTTCGCGGGGTTTTCCTGAAGTTGCGCGGTGTTACACGATCAGCCGGGGCATTGCCACCCCCGATCGGGCGGGTCGTAAGGTTTGGAGCTAGCTAGGGACAGCCCTGCGCAATCACAAGGAAGTCGGCCGCCTTCAGGCTGGCCCCGCCGACTAGCGCGCCATTGACGTTCTTCACGGCCATCAGCTCGGCCGCGTTCGAGGGCTTGACCGAGCCGCCATAGAGGATCCGCATCCCGGCGCCGTCGGCCTTGAACCTGGAGGTCAGGAATTCCCGGATAAAGCCATGAATCTGCTCGACATCCCGGGACGTCGGGGTCAGGCCGGTGCCGATTGCCCAGACCGGTTCATACGCCACCACTAGATTGGCGGCGGTCGAACCATCCGGCAGCGAGCCGTTGAGCTGGCCGCGCAGGATATCGAGGGTCTGGCCGGCGTCGCGCTGGCCCTGCGTCTCGCCGATGCAGACGATCGCCGTCACCCCGGCGCGCCAGGCGGCCTCAGCCTTCTGCCGGATCAGGGCATCGCCTTCGCCATGGTCGGCACGGCGCTCGGAATGGCCGACGATGATCGCGGTCGCACCCGAATCCGCCAGCATTTCAGCGGCGATGTCGCCGGTATGGGCGCCGGAGGCCTTGGGGTGGCAATCCTGGGCCCCCACCGCGACCTTCTTGCCGCGTGCCTTCTCGGCAAAGGCTGCGATCAGGGTCGCCGGCGGGCAAACCAGCAGGTCGGCTTTGCCGGCCACCTCTGCCGCGCCATTGAGCATGGCGTCGAATTCGGCAGTCGAGGCCTTCAGGCCGTTCATTTTCCAGTTGCCGGCGATCAGGGGGCGGATGGCATCGGTCATGTCAAATTCCAGCAAATTCGGTTTGTGCATGCGCTAGCAGAGGTCCCGTGGCAGTTCCAGAGACCAGGGGCTTTTAACCGCAGGGATCGAAAGCCTGCCGGACCCGAGGTTGCGGGGGGAAAGCCACCACTTTATGATGATTGATCAATTTGGTGACGCGCTTTTGCGGAATCTGCATTAAGACGCGCTCCCGTTCCCCTCCTGCCAAACAAGTTGGACCAAATGCTTCGAGGAATGCGCAAGGCCTCATCAAACTGGCTCGGCAAGACCATTATGGCCATTGTGATGGGCGTGCTGATCATCAGTTTCGGCGTTTGGGGCATTGCCGACATCTTCAAGGGCTTTGGGCAATCCACCGTAGCCAAGGTCGGCGGCACCGAAATTTCGCTGAACGAGTTCCGCCAGATTTACACCGATCGCCTGCAGCAGATCAGCCGCCAGTTCGGCCGGCCGCTGTCGCCTGAACAGGCGCGCGCCTTCGGCCTCGACCGTCAGGTGCTCCAGCAGACGATCGCGGAAGCCGCCCTCGACGAAGAGGCGCGCCGGCTCGGGCTCGGCCAGTCCGACGACCAGATCCGCCAGCTCATCATGAACGACCCGAACTTCAAGGGCGTCGGCGGCAACTTCGATTCGAACCGCTTCCAGTCCGTGATCCGCAATTTCGGCTATACCGAGCAGCGCTACGTCTCGGAGCAGCGCAAGGTCTCGCTGCGTCGGCAGATCACCGGCACGATCGGTGCCGGCCTCGAGCCGCCGAAGGCGATGCTCGACGTGCTGACGCGCTTCCAGAACGAGCAGCGCGCCATTGAATTCGTCAGGCTCGACGCAGCCCAGGCAGGCACCATCGACGCGCCCTCGCCCGAGGCGCTCGCCGCCTATTTCGAGGATCACAAGGTCCAGTTCCGCGCGCCCGAATATCGCAAGATCGCGTTCGTCGTGGTCTCGCCGGAGGAGATCGGCAAGTGGAGCGAGGTGTCGGACGAGGACGCCAAGAAAGCGTTCGACCAGCGCAAGGATCGGCTCGGCACGCCGGAGAAGCGCCAGATCCAGCAGATCGTATTCCCCAACGCCGCCGAGGCGCAGACCGCACGCGAGCGGCTCACCAGCGGGACGTCGTTCGAGGACCTCGGCAAGGAGCGCGGACTGAGCGCGTCCGACGTCGATCTCGGGCTCGTGACCAAATCCTCGCTCGATCCCGCGGTTGGAGACGCCGTCTTCGCGCTTCCCGCCGGTGAAATCAGCCAGCCGATCCAGGGCCGTCTCGGCACGTCGATCGTCAAGGTCGACAAGATCGAGCCGGGCACTGAGGCGAACTACGCGAGCGTTGCCGCCGACATCAAGCGCGAGATCGCCACCGAGCGTGCGCGCGTCAAGGTCGCCGATCTCCGCGACAAGATGGAAGACGAACGCGGCGGGGGTGCCAGCGTGATCGACGCGGCGCAGAAGCTCGGGCTCACCGCCGTAACCATCGACGCCGTCGACCGTTCCGGCCGCGCCCCGAGCGGCCAGCCGGTCTCCGGCATTCCGCAGGGCCTCGACGTGGTGTCGCAGGCCTTCAACACCGATGTCGGCGTCGACAATGACTCGATCTCTTTCAAGGGCGGCTATGTCTGGTACGACGTGCTTGCCATCACGCCGTCGCGCGACCGCAATCTCGATGAGGTCCGCGACCAGGTCGAGGCGCGCTGGCGCCAGGACCAGATCGCGACCAAGCTGAAGGCCAAGGCGACCGAGATGGTGCAGAAGCTCGAATCCGGCGGCAAGCTCGCCGACGAAGCAGCCGCGATCGGCGCCAAGGTCGAGACCGCCACCGGCTTCAAGCGCGACGACTCGCCCGCCAGCGTTCCCGCAACGGTCGTGTCGGCCGCCTTCCGCGTCGCCAAGGACGGCGTCGGGCAGACGGCAGTGACAGGCGGCACCGAGGTGATCGTGTTCCGCGTCACCGAGATCATCGATCCCACGGTCGATGCCGCTTCCGAGGCTGTCAAGAAGCTGAAGGACAGTCTCGACCGCGCGCAGACCGAGGAGCAGGTCGCGTCCTACGTGAACAAGCTTGAAACAGACATCGGAACCAGCATCAATCAGGCCGCCTTCGCGCAGGTGACCGGCGCGAACCAGTGAGTTGAAAGCACGCGATGGACGACCTGAAATCGATCATTGGAAAAGTGGCGACCGGCGCCAGCCTGTCGCGTGACGAAGCGGCCTCCGCCTTCGACGCCATGATGTCCGGCGAGGCTACGCCATCGCAAATGGGCGGCCTCCTGATGGCGCTGCGGGTGCGCGGCGAGACCGTGGACGAGATCACCGGCGCGGTCTCGGCCATGCGCTCCAAGATGCTCACGGTCGATGCGCCCGCGGATGCGGTCGACATTGTCGGCACTGGCGGCGACGGCTCCGGCTCGGTCAATGTCTCGACCTGCGCCTCCTTCATCGTTTCGGGCGCCGGTCTGCCGGTGGCCAAGCATGGCAACCGCGCGCTGTCGTCGCGCTCGGGCGCCGCCGACGTGCTGGCTTCGCTCGGGGTGAAGATCGATCTGAGGCCGGAGCAGGTCGGCCGCTGCGTGCGCGAATGCGGCATCGGCTTCATGTTCGCTCCCTCCCATCATCCCGCCATGAAGAACGTCGGCCCGACCCGGGTGGAGCTTGCGACACGCACGATCTTCAACCTGCTCGGTCCGTTGTCCAATCCGGCCGGCGTGAAGCGGCAGATGGTCGGCGTGTTCTCCCGGCAATGGGTGCAGCCGCTGGCGCAAGTGCTCAAGAACCTTGGCTCCGAATCCGCCTGGGTCGTGCACGGTTCCGACGGCCTCGACGAAATCACCCTCACCGGCCCGACCTTCGTCTCCGCGCTCCACAATGGCGAGATCCGGAATTTCGAGGTGACGCCGGAGGACGCGGGCCTGCCGCGCTGCGACGCCGGTGAACTCAAAGGCGGCGACGCCGACGCCAACGCGATCGCCTTGCAGGGCGTGCTCGACGGCAAGCCGAGCCCCTACCGTGACGTCGCGTTGATCAACGCCGCTGCCGCATTGGTCGTAGCGGGGCGTGCCAGGGATCTCAAGGAAGGTGTCGTGATCGGCGCAAAATCGCTCGACAGCGGCGCGGCGAGCGCGCGGCTGAAACATCTGATCGCGGTCTCGAACGGCTGAGCCTGACATGTCGGACATCTTGACCAAGATCGAAGCCTACAAGCGCGAGGAAATCGCGGCGGCCAAGCGCGCGCAGCCGCTGTCGGCGGTGGAAGCGAAGGCCAGGGCGCAAGCAGCACCGCGCGGCTTCGTTCGCGCGATCAGGGCCAAGCACGCCAATGGCGACTACGCGCTGATCGCGGAGGTCAAGAAGGCCTCGCCGTCAAAGGGCCTGATCCGCGCCGATTTCGATCCGCCGCTGCTTGCCCGTGCCTATGAGGCCGGTGGCGCCGCCTGCCTGTCGGTGCTGACGGACACGCCCTCGTTCCAGGGCCATCTCGACTTCATGGTGGCGGCCCGCGCGGCAGCGTCACTGCCGGTGCTGCGCAAGGATTTCATGTTCGACACCTATCAGGTAGCGGAGGCCCGCGCGCACGGCGCCGACTGCATCCTGATCATCATGGCGGCGCTCGATGATGCCACGGCCAAAGAGCTCGAGGATGCCGCCATCGCCTATGGCATGGACGTCCTGATCGAGATCCACGACCGCGCCGAGCTCGACCGCGCGCTGAAGCTGCGTTCGCCGATGATCGGCGTCAACAATCGCAATCTGCGCACCTTCGAAACCACGCTTGCGACCAGCGAAACATTGGCGCCGCTGATCCCCGGCGACCGGCTGATGGTCGGCGAGAGCGGCATCTTTACGCCCGCCGATCTGGCCCGCCTCGAGCGCGTCGGCATGTCCACCTTCCTGGTCGGCGAGAGCCTGATGCGGCAAGCCGACGTTACCGCTGCGACGCGCACGCTGCTGGAGCGCGAGACCGCGCGCGCCACAGGTACGAACTGATGGCGCGTAAATCCGCAAAGGCCAAACCGACCAAGACCGGCCCTGCCCTCACCCATATTGGCGCCTCCGGCGAGGCGCGGATGGTTGACGTGTCGGACAAGCCCGCGAGCGAGCGGCTCGCGGTCGCGGAAGGACGCGTCGTCATGAGCAGGGCGACGCTTGACCTGATCGTGTCCGGCAACGCCAAGAAGGGCGACGTGCTCGGCACCGCCCGCATCGCCGGCATCATGGCCGCCAAGCGCACCTCGGAGCTGATCCCGCTCTGCCATCCGCTCGCGTTGTCGAAGGTGACGGTCGAGATCGAGCCCGACGCAACGCTGCCTGGCTGCCTCGTCCGCGCCAGCGTGAAGGTCACGGGCCCGACCGGCGTCGAGATGGAAGCGCTCACCGCCGTCTCGGTCGCCTGCCTCACCATCTACGACATGATCAAGGCGGTGGAACGCGGCGTGCGCATCGAAGGCATCCACCTGGTCGAGAAGCTCGGCGGCAAATCCGGCCATTACCGCGTCTGATTGCCGCTGCTACTTCAGCGACGCGCTGATCGAGCCGAATTTTGCATTGAGCTTGCCGCGCGGGCCGTTCACCACGGATGATCGCAAGCCCGATGCCGGCGCGCCCGCATATTGATTGCTTTTGCGAGCCCCCGTTCACGGCGCATTAACCCAGCTTGCTAACTTCGCCTCCACTCCGTTCCCGTAAACCAACGGATGTTTCAGGGGTCAAGGATTGACCCTGACGTGTGCACGCAACGATCGATCATGATGACGGGATTCGGCAGTCGCCTTTTTGACCAGGCCTTCGTGCGCAGCGGACCGATCCGCTGGCTGGTGGTGGGCGGCACGCTGCTGATCGCTGCGATCGCCGTCGGCGCGACGCTGATGGCGGAGAATTTCCGCGAACGTGCGCTGCGCAACGCGGGCCGCGAACTGGAAAACACCGTGCTGATGCTGGCCCATCATTTCGACCAGCAATTGCAGGATTTCGCGGTCATCCAGAAGGATTTCGTCGACTACGTCCGCGCGAGCAGCATCACCAATGCGGCGGACTATCGCAAACGCCTCGCCGGCCAGGACCTCCACCGGATGCTGCGTTCGAAGATCGAGGCACTGCCCTACATAGGCGGCGTCAATATCATCGATGCCGAAGGCAATTTGATCAATTCGTCGTCGGCATGGCCCGCCCCGAACGTGAACGTTGCCGATCGCGCCTATTTTCGCACCTTCCGATACGATCCCGACGCTCCCGACGTCCTGATCGAACCACTTTACAGTCGCATCTCCGGCGCCTGGACCATCCTGATCGTGCGCAAGGTCGTTGGACCGAACGGCGAATTCATGGGTGTGGTCGGACGCGGCATCGAGCCGGCAAATTTCGAAAAATTCTTCGAGTCCGCCGTGCTCGGCGAAAGCGCGACGATCTCGATGCTGCACCGGGACGGCACCATGCTCGCCCGTTATCCCCATTCCAGCGAATTGATGGGGCGCAATTTCAAGAACGGCCCGTTCGCACATCAAAAGGTTTTCGGGCTCGACCATTTTGCCGGCCGCTTCATCAGCCCCGTCGACGGTGAGGACCGGCTGATTTCCTCACACGCCCTGCCTCACTTCCCGATCCTGATGATGGCCACCACGACGCGCGCGACGGCACTGACGGATTGGCGCGAGCAGATCGGCATCCTGATCTCGGTCGCCGCCTCTTCCGCGCTCGCCATCGCGGGCGTGCTGATCGCGATCGTACGCAAGCTCCTGGAGCAGCATCGTCTTTCGCGGGAACGGTTGACGCTGGAAATGCAGCGTCTCGACCGCGCCGTCAACAACATGACTCAGGGTCTGCTGCTGTTCGACGCCGCGCAGCAGCTCGTGATCTGCAATCAGCGCTACATCGAGATGTACGGGCTGTCGGCCGAAATCGTGAGACCCGGCTGCAGCTTCCACGACATCATTGCGCACCGCAAAGCCACCGGCTCGTTCACCGGCGATCTGGACCAGTATGTCGCACGGGTCCTGCGCGACGTCCATCTGCGCAATTCCATGGTGGTCGACACCTCCGACGGCCGCTCGATCCAGATCGTCAACGAACCGCTCACGGACGGCGGCTGGGTGGCGACGCATGAGGACATCACGGAGCGCCGGCGTATCGAGGAGCGCATCACCCATCTCGCTCACTACGACGCGCTGACCGACCTGCCCAACCGCACCATGTTCCACGAGCATCTGCGTCAGGAACTCGATCTCGTCGCCGGGGGCGAACAACTCGCGGTGCACTACATCGACATCGACGAGTTCAAGGGCGTCAACGACGCGCTCGGGCATCTCGTCGGTGACGAGCTTCTGAAGTCGGTTGCGCAGAGCCTCCAACGGTGTGCGGGTCCGGCGGACTTCGTGGCGCGGCTCGGCGGCGACGAATTCGCCATCGTCCAGAGCGCGGTGACATCGCTGGATCAGGTCAACGAGCTCGTCGCGCGCGTGTTCGAAGCCATCCGCGCGCCGTTCGACTGCATGGGACATCATCTTGCCACCGACGCCAGCATCGGCATCGCGCTGGCGCCGGAACATGGAACGGCGCTGGACCAGATCCTGAAGAACGCGGACATGGCGATGTACGCCGCCAAAGCCGCCGGGCGCCGCACCTATCGCTTTTTCGAGCCAGAGATGGACGCCAAGGTCCACGAGCGGCGGCAGCTCGAGATCGACCTGCGCCACGCCATCGCCCAAGGCGGGCGCGAAGGCGGCCTCGAGGTGTACTACCAGCCCTGCCTCAGCCTGAAGGACGACCGCATCACCGGCTGCGAGGCGCTGGTGCGCTGGCGCCATCCCGAGCGCGGCATGGTCTCGCCGGCCGAGTTCATTCCGATTGCCGAGGACACCGGCCTGATCAACGAAATCGGCGAATGGGTGCTGGCGACCGCCTGCCGGGACGCGGCGAACTGGCCTGACGACATCCGCCTCGCCGTCAACGTCTCGCCGGTGCAGTTCAAGAGCGGCACGCTGGCGCTGAAGATCATGGCAGCGCTTGCCGCCTCCAATCTGCCGGCGAGCCGGCTCGAGCTCGAGATCACCGAGGCGGTGCTGATCCGCGACGACGACACCGCGCTTGCGGTCCTGCATCAACTCCGCGCCATCGGCGTCCGCATCGCGCTGGACGATTTCGGCACCGGCTACTCCTCGCTGAGCTATCTGCATCGCTTCCCGTTCGACAAGATCAAGATCGACCGCTGCTTCGTCAACGACATCGCCGGCCCCGACGGCTCCGCCAGCATCGTGCAGGCCGTCGTCAATCTCGCGGCCGCCCGCCGCATGACCACCACGGCCGAGGGTGTCGAGACCGAGGAGCAGCAGCGTCTGCTGCGCGCACTCGGCTGCTCCGAGATGCAGGGCTATCTGTTCAGCGCCGCAAAACCCGCCGACAAGGTGCTTGAGCTGTTCGCAGCTCATCGCAGCCGTCTCGCCCAGCGCGGCGGCAACGAAAGCCGTCGCCGCGAGGCAAGCTAGGGATCTACTTCCACACACGCGGGAACGTCAGCTCACGGGACAAGGGTGCCCACTTGGAATTATAGACCAATTGGTCTATATATCGGGAATGCGTCGCCAAATCCCTGTGCAGTTGCCCCGTGGCCGTCCCCGAAGTTTCGACGTGGAAGCCGCGGTCGAGCGGGCGATGGGCGTGTTCTGGTCGCGCGGTTATCACGCAACGGCCCTACCGGACCTTCTTCGTGCGACGAAGCTCTCGCGCGGCAGCCTTTATGCGGCTTTCGGAGACAAGCACTCGCTGTTCTTGCGTGCGCTTGATCGCTACATCGCCGATGCCCTGACACGCATGGATGTCGAACTCGACCCCCGCAGAGATCCGGTCGACGGCCTGCGCGCCTACCTCGCCGGCTACGTTGACCGAACGAGCGGCGCCAATGGCCGACGCGGATGCCTGCTGGTGGCCACAGCCATGGAGCTGGCTGGCCGTGACGCCGAAGTTGACCGCCGCATCGGGAGCTTTTTCAAAGCCATGGAGGCCAGGGTGGCTGATGCACTGTCCCGTGCGAAGGCGGCGGGCAAGCTGGCCGATGCCGTCGAGCATTCAAGTGCCGCGAAAATTCTCGTCTGTTTCGTCGAGGGGCTGCGCGTCGTCGGCAAGGCGGCATCGACGCGGATCACGTCACAAGCCACCGCTGACGCTCTCCTCGACCGCTTCATCAGGTAGACAACCGTTTTATCAGGTTTTCGGCCGCTTCCGCTGCTGGCGCGTCGAAATATAGACCGAACGGTCTTGAAAGGAAGAATGTCATGTCGGCCATCCAGATCGTCTGTGCGGTGGCCGTCCCCCTGCTCTGGGGTTACCAGTTCGTGGCCATCAAAGTGGGCGTTACGGAGTTTCCCCCTCTCTTCTTCCTCGCGCTGCGCTTTTTGGCCATCGCGCTGCTGCTCGCTCCCTTCGTCAAACGGCCCACGCGTCGGCAGCTCGGCCCGATCGCAGCAATTTCGCTTTTCCTCGGTGGGCTGAACTTCGGTCTCTTCTATGTCGGCCTCGGGCTCGGCTCGGGCAGCATGTCGGCCGTCGCCTATCAACTCGCCACGCCCTTCACGGTCCTGTTAGCTTGGCCGCTGCTCGCGGAGAGGCCATCTCTCACCACTTCCGCTGGAGTAGTGCTTGCATTCGTCGGTGTGGTCATGTTGGCGGTGGAGCCCGGCGTGTCCGCAAACACGCTTCCACTGCTGCTCGTGGTCGGGGCAGCCTTTGCATTCGCGATATCCAACGTCTTGACGAAACGCTACGGGCCTTTTGATCCCCTGATGTTGATGGGGTGGTCCTCGCTGCTCACGGTGCCGCAAGTCATGGTGATGTCGCTGCTCCTTGAACATGGACAACTCGCGAGCCTCGTTACTGCGGATGGACGTGGTTGGCTGGCGCTCGCCTACACGATTTTTATCGGGGGAATTGTCGGGTTTGGCCTATGGTTCTGGCTGATCGGGCGTTGCTCCATGGGCCGCGTCGCACCCTTCGGTTTGCTGCTTCCAGGGTTCGCCTTGACGTCCAGCGTGATGTTCCTTGGCGAACACATGACCTCAAAGTTGATTTTCGGCGGGCTGCTCGCGATCTCCGGCGTCGCCATCACACAGTTGAGACCGAGCGCTTGATTAATTTGAACGGCCATAGCTCTTGAGCCGTCGGCCCGTGAGGACTTGACCGTGGTGACCCGCCAAGCTATCCCGCCCTCGCAGCTCCTCTGGCGCTGCCGTAGGCGTTACCGTCATCCAACGCGTCCTTTGTCGAGAGGATCCCAGCTGGGAGATCTCGATTCACGAGACGCCACGGTCATGCCATCACGCTCCCAGCTTGCGGACGCTTTCCCGTTCAAGACGTCATTTCCGGCACGGCTTATCCGCGCCTGGATGTTGCTGTCGCGCCGGATAGCTCGCCGCCGGGGTTTTCCTGGATTGCCGTGGCCTTCACCTCCACCGAAAGGCAGCAACCATGAAGATGACCGGCAACACGATCCTCATCACCGGCGCCACCAGCGGCATCGGCCGCGCACTGGCCGAGGCTTTCCACGACCGCGGCAATCGCGTCATCGTTACCGGGCGACGGCAGTCCTTGCTCGATCAGATCACCGCTGAACGCCCGGGCCTGATCGGCCTGACGCTTGACCTCGCCGATCCCTCAAGCCTGCCGCGCCTCTCGGCCGAGATCCGCGCAAGCTTTCCCGAGCTCAACGTGCTGATTGCCAACGCCGGCATCTCGCGGCCGGAGGACATAACGGCAGACGGCTGGGATGCCGCGGACGCGGAAGCCATCGTCGCGACCAACATTCTGGGCGTGCTACGCGTCACCGCGGCGGTCCTGCCGCTCCTGAAAGGGCAACCGAACGCGACGATCATGGCGACCAGCTCGAACCTCGCCTTCGTGCCGCGCGCCGACTTCCCGGCCTATTGTGCCAGCAAGGCGTTCCTGCACTCCTGGCTCCAGTCGCTGCGGCATCAGCTTCGCAAGATCCCCGTCGAAGTGCTGGAGCTCGCACCGCCCTATGTGCAGACCGGGCTCACAGGCTCGCAACAGGCGAGCGATACGCGCGCGATGCCGCTTCCCGCCTATATCGCTGAGGTCATGCAATTGCTGGAGTCGCGGGTCCATCCCGGCGGCGAGGTGCTGGTCGCGCGCGATCGCGCCCGGCGCTGGGCCGAGCGCGACGGCTGCTACGAGGCCACCTTCGCGGCCATGAACCCGAGCTGACACAGCGTCCCGAAACAAGTTCGCCCGGGAACGGCTATCCGTTCCCGGGCGATCAATACCTTACCGTCGCGAGGACCTAGGCTAGTTCGGCACCGCAGCCTTCAGCGCCGGCTTGGCGGCGACGGCATTTGCGGTTTGGCCATGCAGGAAGTCGTAGGCCGTATGCAGGGCCTTGTCGTCTTTCGCTTCCGGCGGGACATAGGACTGCGATCCGGTCTGCTCGGTGCCATCGGCCGCCTGGAGATGGCCGCGCATCTGGGACTCCGCCATGGTGTCCATCCGGCCCTTCAGCTCGGGCGGCACGTCCTGGAGGATCTCGATGTCGGGCGCGATGCCCTGGGCCTGGATCGAGCGGCCCGAGGGTGTGTAGTAGCGCGCCGTGGTCAGCGCCAGCGCGCCGTTGCCGGTGCCGAGCGGAATGATGGTCTGCACCGAGCCCTTGCCGAACGAGCGCGTGCCGATCAGCGTGGCGCGCTTGTGGTCATGCAGCGCGCCGGCCACGATCTCCGAGGCCGAGGCCGAGCCGCCATTGACCAGAACCACCAGCGGCTTGCCCTTGGTGAGGTCGCCACCATGCGCGGTGAAGCGCTGGGTCTCTTCCGGATTGCGGCCGCGGGTCGAGACGACCTCGCCACGCTGCAGGAACGCGCTCGACACCGACACGGCCTGGTCGAGCAATCCGCCCGGATTGTTGCGCAGGTCCATCACGTAGCCCACCAGCTTCTCCGGCGGAACGTCCTTGGAGATCGATGCGATCGCCTTCTTCAGGCCGTCGGTGGTCTGCTCGTTGAACGAGGTGACGCGGATATAGCCGATATCGCCATTCTCGACGTGGAAGCGCACGGGGCGCACATGGATGATCTCGCGCTTGATCGCGACGTCGAGCGGGGCGTCGGCCCCCTTGCGCACGATCGTGAGCTTGGTCTGGGTCTCGACCGGCCCCTTCATCTTGTTGACGGCCTGCTCGAGCGTCATGCCCTGCACGGCATCGCCATCGATCTTGCTGATGAGGTCGCCCGACATAATGCCGGCCTTGGACGCCGGCGTGTCGTCGATCGGCGAGACGACCTTGACCAGCCCTTCCTCCATCGTGACCTCGATGCCGAGCCCGCCGAACTCGCCGGAGGTGGTCTCCTGCATCTCGGTCCAGGCCTTGTCGTTCATGTAGCGCGAGTGCGGATCGAGCGAGGTCACCATGCCGGTGATCGCGCCTTCGATCAGCTTGGCATTGTCGGGCTTCTCGACATAGCTCGCCTTCACCCGCTCGAACACTTCGCCGAACAAATTGAGTTTGGAATAGGCGTCATCCGCCCTCGCTGCCGCCCGTGCCGCCCATACGCCGCCATGCGGACTGGCTACCAAAAGGGTCAGACACGCTCCAGTGAGCGCGCCCAGTGGAAACAGCAGGGTTTTCCGCATGGATAGGCTGGCCTTTTTGCTTCGCGGTTCGGTGGGGCTGGGGAGCCGCCATCCAAATGGCGATCCAGCCTGCTTCTCACAATACCATTCCGGTTTCTTCAAGGCCGGGATGCCACGCCGGCGGGTACCCCGTAAAAATCCCTTCGTCCGGACCTAAACTTTCGGCAACGTTGGAGGACCCGGTATGAGCGCAGCGGGACGGCCGGCCGGCCCACGCCTTGCAGCCATGCCATTTTAGGATGGTTTTGGCGACGCGGACGGGTTAGGCGATGAGGTAAGGCTTCAAATTCTCGGGAGGATAACAATGAACGAAGCACCCCGCATCCAAGCGGAAAGGAACGTCGAGCTCGGCGCCAGCACCGAGCCGTTCCAGAATCTGCATGAATTCATCCGGAAAGCGCGTTCCAACCTCAACCAGAATGCCTGGGATTATATCGTCGGCGCGGCCGAGACCGAGACCACGATGCGTCGCAACCGCATGGCGCTGGACGAGATCGCCTTCCGCCCGCGCGTGCTGCGCGATGTCCGCAAGGTCACAGGTTCGGTCGAGCAGTTCGGCCGCAAGATGCGCCTGCCGGTCGTGCTCGCCCCCGTCGGCGCGCTTGAGATCTTCGACCCGGATGGTGCGGCGAGCGTAGCGCGCGCCTGCGGCACTTTCGGTGCAGCGCACATGCTCAGTTCGGTGTCCGAGCCCGGCCTCGAAAAGACCGCCGAAGCTGCGCCCGACGCGCTGCGCCTCTACCAGCTCTACGTGCGCGGCGACGACGCGTTCGTCGCCGACGTCGTCAGCCGAGCCGAGAAGAATGCCTATGCCGCCTTCTGCCTGACCGTCGACACCGCTCATTACAGCCGTCGCGAACGTGACATCGCCAAGCGCTACGTTCGCGAGAGCCGCCTGCGCGCCACCGGCGGCGATTACCAGAAGGGTCTGGAGTGGCGGACGGTGAAGATGATCAAGGACAAGTTCAAGATCCCGCTGATCCTCAAGGGCATCGCGACGCCGGAGGACGCGCTGATCGCGATCGATCACGGCGTCGAATGGATTTACGTCTCCAACCATGGCGGCCGTCAGCTCGATCACGGTCGCGGCGCCATGCATGTTCTGCCCGAGATCGTCGCCGCCGTGAACGGCCGCGCCAAGATCATGGTCGATGGCGGTGTCTGTCGCGGCACCGACATCGTCAAGGCGATCGCGGCGGGCGCCGACCTCGTCGGCATCGGCCGGCTGCAATGCTGGGCGCTGGCGGCGGCCGGTGAAGCCGGCGTGGCGCGCATGCTGGAGCTGCTCGAGGACGAAGTGCTGCGCTGCCTCGGCCTCTTGGGTGCGACCTCGTTCGCCGAGGTCAACAAATCCTGCCTGCACCAGGCGACCGCAACCAACGCGCCCAGCGTGTTCAGCGCGTTTCCGCTGTTCGATCACGAGCCATATCGATACTGAGTGAAAGGATGCAGGTGACATCGCTCTCTCCCGGCAGCGCGGATGCGCTTCTGTTCGATCTCGGCCGCGTGGTGCTCGATATCGATTTCTCCAAGGCCATCGCCTGCTGGTCGGGACATGCCGGCTGCAAGCCCGAATCCCTCGTCGCGCGCTATGTGCGGGACAGCGAAGCCTATCGTTTGCACGAGATGGGGAAGATCAGCGATGAGGACTATTTCGCCTCATTGCGAGCCTCGCTCGGAATCGGCATTTCGGACGCGCAGTTCCTGGAAGGCTGGAACGCGATTTTCGCCGGCGAAATGCCTGACATCGCCGAGCTGCTGCCGCGGGCAGCGAAGCAGATGCCGCTCTACGCTTTCTCCAATACCAACCGGCCGCACGTGGACCATTTCTCAAGGGAATATGCCGACCTCCTCGGCCATTTCCGCGAGCTCTATTTGTCGTCCAGCATCGGCTTGCGCAAACCGGATGCGGAGGCCTTCGACCACGTCATTGCGGCGATCGGCGTACCCGCCGGGCGCATCGTGTTCTTCGACGATCTTGCCGAAAACATCGAGGGAGCGCGGGCGCGCGGCTTGACGGCCGTGCATGTGACTTCGCCGCGTGACGTCGGGAACGCATTGAAGGCATTGGGCATTTGACGAGGAGCCCTTGTCGCGAAACCCACGGCGGCACGGCCCGACGGGACCAATTTTGAAGGAATTGAGGAACCCGATCACTTTGTGCATTTTTGTACAGAGTTCCGGGAACGGAATACCGCCTTCCGGACTCTTAGAGTCCGTTGGGACTTCTACGGACGGATGCATCATCGTGCTGGGCAAAACCTACCTCACCAAGCAAGCCTCTCTTCTTCTTGAATTCGCCAGGACAACTTCAGATTCGGACCTTTCCGCCAAGCTTGTGAGCAAGGCCGCCGACCTGAAATCCCAAGCCGATCCGCTACCCGACAAGGATCAAGGACCCAAGGCGCCCGACGTAACTCCCGGGCAGGCAGGGAGCTGATCGGTACAGGCCGGGGGGCGCACGTCGTTCTCGTCTTACCATGACCACTCTCCTGCCGATCTGTCAGGTTCTTCGGATCATGCCGCGACGCGCTTGATCCTGCCTTCCGGAACAATGTGAAGCGGCGGGATGACTGCGCTCGCTCAGCCGTTTTTGCCTCTGCGCCCGCGCTCGGCTAGAAGACTTGCGGAACATTCGCCCGAACGTGCCGAGCAGGAGTTTTCGCCGTGGCCTTGATGCCGGTTTCTGACGCGCTTGCCGCGGTGCTGGCGGGTGCAGAGCCGCTGCCCGAAGAAATGATTTCCCTCGACGAGGCCTACCATCGCGTGCTCGCGCGTGACGTCGCGGCGCGACGCACGCAGCCGCCGCAGGCGATGTCCGCGATGGACGGCTACGCGGTGCGCGCGGCCGATGCCGCGACGATCGATTCGGAGCTCACCGTCATCGGCGAAGTCGCGGCAGGCCGACCGTTCGCGGGGACGGTCGGCGCCGGCGAGGCCGTGCGGATCTTCACCGGCGGCGTCGTTCCCGGTGGCGCGGACGCCGTCGTGATCCAGGAGGACACGGTCGCCGCCGGCAAGCGTATCACGATCAAGGAAGCCGCGATCGCCGGACGGCACATCCGTCCCGCCGGCGTCGATTTCCGCGAGGGCGACGTGCTCCTGCGCAAGGGAAGCCGTCTCACCGAGCGCGACCTCGCGCTCGCCGCCGGGATGAACCATCCGCGCCTTGCCGTTTTCAGGCGTCCGAAGGTCGCGATTCTCGCCACCGGCGACGAGCTGGTGATGCCGGGCACCACGCCCGGTCACGGCCAGATCGTCTATTCCAACGGCTACGCCCTGCACGCGCTCGCCCGCAGCGAGGGCGCCGAGACCATCGACCTCGGTATTGCCGCCGACACGCTGGAGGCCACCACCACCGGCATCCGCCGCGCCCGCGAGAGCGGCGCCGACATCCTGATCACGACCGGCGGCGCATCGGTCGGCGACCACGATCTGGTCCAGCAGGCACTGAGGGACGAAGGCATCGCGATGGCGTTCTGGAAAATCGCGATGCGGCCAGGCAAGCCGATGATGCACGGTCGGCTCGGCACAATGGGTGTGATCGGCCTGCCGGGCAATCCCGTGTCGTCCTACGTGTGCGCTTTCCTGTTCCTGGTGCCTCTGATTCGCGCCCTGTCTGGCCGTTCTGTGATTCACCATCGCCGTGAAAGCGCCGTGCTCGGCCGCGACGTCGGCGCCAACGACCAGCGCGAGGACTATCTGCGCGCGCATCTGGAGGAGCGTGACGACGGCACACGCGTCGTTCTTCCCGTCAATCATCAGGACTCTTCGCTGCTTGCGAATCTCGCTGCAGCACAGGTACTTCTCGTGCGCGCTCCGTTCGCGCCGAAGGCCGAAGCTGGCACGGCTTGCGAAGTGCTGCGGCTCCCCGTCTGAGCGCCTCGGCAACGCGCGTTCCGCGAACTTTGCTCTGTTCACGGTAAATTAAGCAGTTGCGGAACATGTATCGAACATATAGTGTCCGTTCATGATTTGTTTCGAGCATGTAGCGGCTTATTGCCGAATTCAGCGTCTCGGAATCGGACGACATCAACCGGGGGACTTTGGTCGAGATGTTAACGCGCAAACAATACGAGCTTCTGCGGTTCATCAGTGAACGTCTGAAGGAAAGCGGCGTGCCGCCCTCCTTCGACGAGATGAAGGATGCGCTCGACCTGCGCTCGAAGTCAGGCATCCATCGCCTGATCACGGCGCTCGAGGAGCGTGGCTTCATCCGACGCCTGCCCAACCGCGCCCGTGCGATTGAAGTCATTAAGCTGCCGGAGCTCCAGGCAGCCGCAGGCAGCCGGCGCGGCTTCACGCCGAGCGTCATCGAGGGCAATCTCGGCAAGGTGCGTGCGAGCTCCAGCCTGTCGGCTGACGAGGGCGAGCGTCCCGTCGCGGTGCCGGTGATGGGCCGCATCGCGGCCGGCACGCCGATCGAGGCGTTGCAGACCCGCAGCCATACCATCAGCGTACCGCCTGACATGCTCGGCTCGGGCGAGCATTACGCGCTCGAAGTGCGCGGCGATTCCATGGTCGAGGCCGGCATTCTTGACGGCGACATGGCACTGATCCAGCGCAACGAGAGCGCCGATACCGGCGACATCGTGGTGGCGCTGATCGACGACGAGGAAGCGACGCTGAAGCGCTTCCGCCGTCGCGGTGCCTCGATCGCGCTCGAGCCCGCCAACGCGGCCTATGAGGTCCGCATCCTGCCGCCCAACCGGGTGAAGATTCAGGGCAAGCTGATCGGGCTTTACCGGAAGTACTGATACCGGAAGTGCTTCATACCGGAAGTGCTTGGCGCCTCGCGCGCTTCCACCGGCATCGCCGGTCAGAGATTGGAGCGGATCATCGTCCGCTCCGGCTGGATAGTCGTTCTGGTTCTGCACAGACTATCCTGCCCCTCCTCCGGCGCTGGCTCCTCGCGACGCCCACGGAAACGGCACCGCTTCAAACAGCACCGCTTCGCGGCTCGAGTGTTCGAGGAAACACCGGCCAGCGATCAAGTTCGACCGTTGCAGACAAGCCGGCAATGTTCGCGCATGCGCCTCCCGAATGCATCGCAACGGGCTTTGTTCCTATTGAATTCGGGAAAGATAATGTGATCGCGGCTTGCAGAAGCCAGCCGCAGATTTGCCCACAACCAAGCAGAGCGTTCGTGCTTCCACTCTGATAGAGGCCTGCGCCTCGATAAGAGACGCGGGTAGCTATCCCAGCATGAGGAGCACCCGATGTGTGACTACAGCCTGCATGCCGTCGCGTCGCGCCCCGCCGAAGTCGGCGAGACGATCGTCACGACAAGCTTCCGCGGCACCTCGACGCGCGGCTTCGCCTCCGCAGCCGATCCGTCTGTTGCCGTCTGCCTGCTGCCAGGGACGGAGCTCGCCTTCGCCGACGACGTCCGTTACGACAATCGCTGGATCTGGACGCGCACCATCAATTCCCGCGTGGGCAAGTTCGGCAAGATCGATCCGCACATTCCCGACCGCCATCATGATGCGATCGAATTCCCGGACGGCAAATATGTGCTGGTGACGCAGCTCGTCGAAGGCCAGCGCGCGACCGTGCTGCAACTGCCGGTAACTCAGTCGGTGGCCGAGCGCGAGCACAAGGCGCAGATCGTCGCCGACCGGCCGCCGACCGTCACGCACCTGCCGATCGGCTGACACAGCCGCCTCCGGCTACGAGGTCGGGGGTCAGGATTGAATTGCCATCGCCGGCCGCGGCCGGCGAGATGGTGTGGCTTGCGTCCGCGAAATCCAATCGGATGGACCAAGCCCTTGCACCTCTCCGCCGCACGAAGTTTGAGCCGCCCTGCCTGAAGTTTGAACGTCCGCTTCGCAGCCAAATGACCGATGCTGTCAGGGCTTGAGACGGCGGACACGCTCGATGAAAACCTTCCTTCGCGTCGTTGAACTCTGGGTGCCCGATCGGACGCGCATGCGGCTGAAGTTTGGCGGCGGCCTCTACGACGAAGGGCTGTCCGCGTTCAAGGCCGTCAGCGAAGAGCTGCACTTCGGGTATGACGAGGGACTTCCGGGCAAGGCCTGGGCCGCGGGCCACCCCGTGATCCTCACCAAATTCGCCAACTCCTATTTCAAACGGACCGATCAGGCGCTCGCGGCCGGCCTCACCTGCGGCGTCGCGGTGCCGGTGTTTGCGGGTGAATTCCTGCAAGCCGTCATGGTGCTGTTCTGCGGCGACGACGAAGCGCATGTCGGGGCGATCGAGCTTTGGCACAACGACCCAGATGCTTCCCACGAGATGGGGCTCGTCGATGGCTATTATGGCACCGCCGACATGTTCGAATTCAACTCCCGCCACACTAAATTTCCTCGCGGCTTTGGCCTGCCTGGCCGCACCTGGAAGGCGGGGCTGCCGCTGATCATCAAGAACCTGCACGACGCCAGGAGTTTTCTGCGCTGGGAGGACGCAGCCAAGGTCGGGATCAATTGCGGCGTCGGCGTGCCCTATCGGACCGGCACGGACCAGACCTGGGTCCTGACATTCCTCTCCGCGCAGGCCACGCCGATTGCGCGACGCTTCGAAATCTGGATCCCGAACGAGACCCACTCGGCACTGGTGTTCCGCGCCGGCGATTGCAGCGCGCAGACCGACCTTGCCGCGCTCTATGCGGAAAAATCCATTGCCAGAGGCGAAGGCAGCATCGGCGGGGCCTGGGCGACCGGCATGCCCGCGCTCAACAATGAGCTCGCGCATGACGGCTCGGTCGCCGGTTTCGAAGCCTGCACAGCCGGACTGAGCCGGATGGTGGCCCTGCCGGTCATCGGCAATTCCAGGCTCGACGCCGTGCTGGCCTGGTACTTGTAACCGATCCGATCAATCGTCGGCCTGCAAGTCGGTCTCCGCCGGCGTTGCGTCCTTGGTGCGGGGCGCGGTCGTCTTAGGCGCAAGGCTGCCGTCGAAATCACCCTCGCCGGCGCCGGCCGGTAACCAGGGGCGGCTCGTGCCTCTCGCCCTCACCGCCTGAACCACAAAACCGTCACCACGCTGCGTCAGCGCCAGCGCGCTCTGGCTGGCGAGCCGCTGCCGATCGACCACCATCGCCGCGCAATCGGGCGGCGCGGGACGTGTCGTCACCACCAGCGCGGCCCGACTGCAATCGTCCGCGAGAGCGTCGACGCGCAGTGCCAGTGCGACCAGCCTCCCGTCGGCCAGTGGCGTCACGCAGCCGGATTCGTCACAGGACACGCCATCGGCCAGCGAGGCTCTGCCGGCATCGCGCGGATCGGCGTCGGCAGCGAGCCATTCCTTGAGCAGAAAGCTGTCCTTGTTCGTCCTGATCAGGTGTAGATATCCGTCCCTGCCCCGCACGGCGACGCTCGCGCCATCCCCGGCAATCAGGATGTCGGGCTGCCGCGACGACAGTCCCCAGAGGATCGCAGCCAGCAGCACCAGTGCGCCCGACCAGCGCAGCGGCGTGCGCAACAGTCCCAGCACGATGATTCCCAGGCTCGCCGCGATCAGCGGCGCGATCCCGAACGCCGGGATGCGGCCGACCGCGCCCGGCAATGCCGCGACCCATCGCGAGACCGCGACCATCCAGTCGATGCCGATTCCCATCAGCCACCAGAACACGCTGTCGAGCCCGAACGGCGCCGCAAGCAGCCCCAACAGTCCTGCCGGCATCACCAGTGCCGAGACCACCGGCATCGCGCCGAGATTGGCGAGCACCCCGAACGGCGTGACACGGTGGAAGTGGAACGCGGCATAGGGCGTGGTCGCAAGTCCCGCAATCAGCGAAGCCATGAACAGCATCGCGATCTCGCGGCCGCCCCACATCGCAATGCGCGCGGTCGCCGAATGGTCCGGCGAGGCAAACAAATTCGGCATGCCGATCTGCACCAGCGCCACCAGCCCCAGCGTTGCCGCAAACGACATCTGAAAACTCGGATGCACCAGCGCTTCCGGCGCGACCGCCAGCACGATCAGCGCGGCGACAGCAAGCGTGCGGAAGGTGATGGCGCGGCGATCGACCATCACTGCGATCAGCACCACCGCGGTCATGAAGAACGATCTTTGCGTGGCGACCTCCGCGCCCGACAGCAGCAGGTAGAACGCAGCGGCGACCAGCGCGGCGGCGGCCGACCATTTCTTGATGGCGAAGCCGGCCGCCAATCCCGGGATCAGAGCGAGCAGCGCCCGGACCGCGAAGAACACGACACCGGCAACGACGGCCATGTGATAACCGGAGATCGAGAGCACGTGGCCGAGGCCTGAGATGAACATCGCGTCGTTGACGGGCGTGGTGATCGCATCGCGCCGCCCGGTGAGCAGCGCGGTCGCGATCGCCCGGTTGTCGCCGTCGAGCGTCGCCCGGATGCGGGCATCGATCGCATCGCGCAGGCCTTGCATGAAGGCCGCGTAACGCAGCCGCAAGCCGGCGGCCTCAGGCGGCGCCGCCACCGTGATGGCGCCCATCGCGAAGCCGGAGGCGCCAATGCCCTGGAAAAACATGTCTCGCGAAAAGTCGTAGCTGCCGGGCCGTACCGGCGCGAGCGGCGGCATCAGCCGTGCCTTCAGCTGAACGAAGCTGCCGACCTCCGGCGCGGTGCCCTTGCGGACCGACAGGCGTACGCGCTCGAGCCTCACGTCGCTCCGCTGCGCCTCCATCGCGGTGACGCGCAGCACGAAACGATCGGTGCGCTCGCGGATGTCGCGGGCTTCGACGAAGCCCGACAACGACACCGAATAGAGCGTCTTAGCCAGCACCGGGTGGGCGATGCGCGCCGTCTTCCAGGTCGCGACGGCAAAGCCGGTCGCGACCGCCGCGATCATGATGGCCGGGGCGAACAGCCGGCTCCGCCGCAACAGAGCCGCGCCAAGCAGGAGCGCAATGGCGGTCGTTGCAACGACCCACAGCACCGGCTCGTGATCAGCAGAGAAATAAAGCGCGATGCCGCAGCCAAACGCGACGGGCACCCACGGCAACAGCCGCCCGGCGCCAGCCTCGGCGCGTAGCCACGCGCGCAAGGTCTCAACCAGCGATGTCCAGAAGAAGTCGAAGCCTGCAGGCGCGAGGCCGCCCGCGGACGCGGCGCGGCCC
Organism: Bradyrhizobium sp. WSM4874; assembly: GCF_055811835.1. Lineage (NCBI taxonomy): Bacteria > Pseudomonadati > Pseudomonadota > Alphaproteobacteria > Hyphomicrobiales > Nitrobacteraceae > Bradyrhizobium > Bradyrhizobium sp. WSM4874. The sequence goes on along the minus strand of NZ_JBVVPR010000002.1, from coordinate 95,288 downwards.
GCGGGCCACGTCCCCGCGATCCCCTGCGACCGTACCGGCCGGCCCGGCTCCGCCATTCCCTGCACTCGATGATACGCAACGAAGTCAGAAGCTACCGGAACGTGCAGGCGGACGGATAGCGGTACGGATCAGGAACGAAAGGGCGCTACCGCTACTTTTCCTCTTCCATCGTCACGGCGACATCGGCCTTGGCCGACAGCCGAACCTTGTTGCCCTCGACTTCGGCGACGAGGCCCTTATCGATGAAGTGGTGGTGACCCTTGTGGCTGCCCTCGCCGCTGTCCTTCTTGGTCAGCTTGATGCGATTGCCTTCGACCTTGTCGACGGTGCCGATGTGGACGCCGTCGGCGCCGATGACTTCCATATGCTCTGCGATGTTCTGCATGGTGGGTTCCTTGTTGGGCCCACTCCAACGCGCAGGAAGCACGTTCGTTCTCTCACGAGAATGACGAAGTTGTGTGCCCTCTGGTCAGATCAGCGGCGCCTGCGACGAAGCATGGTGATTGACGATCTTCCAGTCGCCGTGCTCGCGAATGATGACCCAGCTCATCTTGACCACGAGATCGGGGCGCTCGCCGGCGAGGTCGAACGAGATGGTTGCGCCCATGTTGATGAGGTCAGGACCTGCCTGCGCCGCCTTCACCTCCGAAAACACCGCAGCTGGCTGGCGCCAGCGCGGCAGGCCGTTGAAATAGTCGGCGACGCCATCTCTGCCGCGGTAGAGCTTCGGATTGGAGCCGAAGAAGAAGGCATTCTTCGAATACAGAGACGAGAGGGCCGCGGCGTCGAGCGTGGCGAAGCCGGCGCGCCACTTCGCGATCACGGCGGAAACGACGGCGTCGGCTTCGTCGCTCATTGCGGTCCCTCAGCCTTTGGCAACTTCCTTCGCGAACGTGTCGCGCAGACCGATGGTCCTGGAAAATACCGGTCTGCCGGGCGTCGAGTCCTTGTCGCGCACGAAATAGCCCTGGCGCTCGAACTGCATCGGCTCGGTCGAATTGCTTTCCGCGACCGATGCCTCGACGCGGGCATCAGCGAGAATCTCCAGCGACTGCGGATTGAGGTCGGCGGCGAAGTTCGAGGCGTCCGGGCTCGGATTGGCAAACAGCTGGTTGTAAACGCGGATTTCCGCGGGCACGGATGTTGCCGCCGACAGCCAGTGCATGGTGGCCTTGACCTTGCGACCATCGGGCGCGTTGCCGCCCTTGGTCGCGGGATCGTAGGTGCAACGCAGCTCCACCACTTCGCCGGCATCGTTCTTGATCACGCCGGTGCACTTGACGAAATAGGCGTAGCGCAGCCGCACCTCGTTGCCCGGCGACAGACGGAAGAACTTTTTCGGCGGGTTCTCCATGAAGTCGTCCTGCTCGATATAGAGCTCACGGCCGAACGTGATCTTGCGGGTGCCGGCGGAGGGATCGTCCGGATGGTTGATCGCCTCGAGCTCCTCGGTCTGCCCTTCCGGATAGTTCTCGATCACGACCTTGAGCGGCTTCAGCACCGCCATGCGCCGCTGCGACGTGCGGTTCAATTCCTCACGGATGCAGAATTCCAGCATGCCGACGTCGACGACGCTGTTGGCTTTCGCCACGCCGATGCGCTTGACGAACTCGCGAAGGGCGGCCGGCGGCACGCCGCGGCGGCGCATCCCAGCCATCGTCGGCATGCGCGGATCGTCCCAGCCAGCGACATGGCCCTCGCGGACGAGCTGGGTCAGCACGCGCTTCGACAGCAGCGTGTAGGTCAAATTCAGCCGCGCGAATTCGTACTGGTGCGGCTTCGACGGCACCGGCAGCTTCTCGATGAACCAGTCATAGAGCGGCCGGTGATCCTCGAACTCCAGCGTGCAGATCGAGTGCGTGATGCCTTCGATGGCGTCCGACTGGCCGTGCGCATAATCGTAGCTCGGATAGATGCTCCACTTGGTCCCGGTGCGCGGATGGTGCGCATGCAGGATGCGGTACAGCACGGGATCGCGCAGATTGATGTTGCCCGCACCCATGTCGATCTTGGCCCGCAGCACGCGCGCGCCGTTCGGGAATTCGCCCGCCTTCATGCGACGGAACAGGTCGAGGTTTTCATCCACGGTGCGATCGCGGAACGGCGAGTTCCTGCCGGGCTCCGTCAGCGTGCCACGTGAGGCGCGGATCTCTTCCTGGGTCTGGTCGTCGACATAGGCGAGCCCGTCGCGGATCAGCTGCTCCGCCCATTCGTAGAGGCGGTCGAAATAGTCCGAGGCAAAGAACAGGTTCTTGCCCCAGTCGAAGCCGAGCCAGCGCACGTCGGCCTGGATGGAATCGATATATTCCTGCTCTTCCTTGACCGGGTTGGTGTCGTCGAAGCGCAGATGGCAGCGGCCCGGAAACTCCTGGGCGATGCCGAAATTGAGCGCGATCGACTTGGCGTGGCCGATATGGAGATAGCCGTTCGGCTCCGGCGGGAACCGGGTCACGATCTCCTGGTATTTGGCCTGATCGAGGTCGGCCTGAATGATGTCACGAATGAAATCGCGCCCAACCTCGTTCGCCACCGGTTCTGTCATTACGAAAATCCTGTAGGGAAATCAGCGGCCCTTCTGCCAAATTCGGGACGCTGAGCCAAGAGCTTAAGCAAGGCCTTAAGCCGTCCGCTGCCGGGCTTTAGTTATGCACCGGTCCTGTTATATACCACCGCCTCCAATGCATAGGCCTTGCCAAGAATGACCTCTCCCGTCGTCACCCGCTTCGCTCCCTCGCCGACCGGCTTCCTCCATATCGGGGGCGCGCGCACGGCGCTGTTCAACTGGCTCTATGCGAAGAAGCACGGCGGCAAGATGCTGCTCCGGATCGAGGACACCGACCGGGAGCGCTCCACGGAAGCGGCGATCGGCGCCATCCTCGACGGCCTGAAATGGCTGGAGCTCGGCTGGGATGGCGAGGTCATCTACCAGTTCAGCCGCGCCGCCCGCCACCGCGAAGTCGCCGAGCAGCTGCTCGCCGAGGGCAAGGCCTATCGCTGCTACGCCAGCGCCGAGGAGCTCACCGCGATGCGCGAGAAGGCGCGCGCGGAAGGCCGCACCCGCCTCTATGACGGCCTGTGGCGCGACCGCGACCCGGCGACAGCGCCAAGCGACGTGAAGCCCACCATCCGGCTGCGCGCGCCGCAAACCGGCGAGACCGTGATCGAAGACCAGGTCCAGGGCCGCGTGGTCTGGCAGAACGAGAACCTCGACGATCTCGTCCTGCTGCGCGGCGATGGCAACCCGACCTACATGCTCGCAGTGGTGGTCGACGACCACGACATGGGCGTCACCCATGTCATCCGCGGCGACGACCATTTGATCAACGCGGCCCGCCAAAAGCAGATCTACGACGCGATGGGCTGGACGCTGCCGAGCATGTCCCACATCCCCCTGATCCATGGCCCGGACGGTTCGAAGCTCTCCAAGAGGCACGGCGCGCTCGGCGTCGATGCCTACCGCGCCATGGGATACCTCCCGGCTGCGCTCCGCAACTATCTCGTCCGACTCGGCTGGAGCCATGGCGACCAGGAAATCTTCTCGACCGAGGAGATGATCGCGGCGTTCGACCTCGCCAGCGTCGGCCGCGCAGCAGCGCGCTTCGACTTCGCCAAGCTGGAAAACCTCAACGGCCATTACATCCGCAATGCCGACGATCAATCACTCGTGAAGATGTTCGATGACGTGCTGGACCACGTCGTGCCCAGCCGCGACGAGCTTAAGGCCAAGTTAAACGACACTACGCGCGCGCAGCTTCTGAAGGCCATGCCGGCCCTGAAGGAGCGCGCCAAGACGCTGATCGAGCTGATCGACAGCGCCTATTTCATCTTCGCCGATCGGCCGCTGGAGCTTGATCCGAAGGCGGCAGCGCTGCTGACGCCTGAGAACCGCAAGCTGATCGGCCAGCTTCATTCCGCGCTGGAGAAAGTCGAGCATTGGAGCGGGGCCGCCACGGAAGCCGCGCTGCGCGCCTTTGCCGAGGAAAATAGTCTCAAGCTCGGCGCGGTTGCCCAGCCGCTGCGGGCGGCGCTGACCGGACGGACGACGTCGCCGGGCATATTCGAGGTTTTGGACGTCCTGGGACGCCAGGAAAGCCTGGGCCGGCTTAAAGATCAGGCCGGGGACTAGGCCGAGGACCGGTCAAGGACGGGCCCAAGGACCTGGCTACGACGTAAGTCGACCATGCGTGGCGCCATCTTGCAGCGCACACAGCAATAATATACCCATCTCAGCCGTACCTTCTGGAACATCCGGCCTGCCCTGCGATATCTCATCGGGGCCTCCGGGTCCGGCCCGTTTCACCATACATCGGGGACCTCTGATGGACGCAAAACCAAGCAATAAGACCGCCACACTGACGGTCGGAAACAAGAATTTCGATCTTCCGATCCACAGCGGCAGCGTCGGGCCCGACGTCATCGATATCGGCAAGCTCTACGGCCAGTCCGGCCTGTTCACCTACGACCCGGGCTTCACCTCGACCGCGAGCTGCCAGTCCAAGATCACCTATATCGACGGTGACGCGGGCGTGCTGGAATACCGCGGCTATCCGATCGAGCAGCTCGCCGAGAACGGCGACTTCCTGGAGACCTGCTATCTGCTGCTGTTCGGGGAGCTTCCGACCGCCGCGCAGAAGAAGGATTTCGACGACCGCGTGATCCATCACACGATGGTGCACGAGCAGATGGCCCGTTTCTTCCAGGGCTTCCGCCGCGACGCCCATCCGATGGCGATCATGGTGGCGGCTGTCGGCGCGCTCGCCGCGTTCTATCACGACAGCACCGACATCAACGATCCGAAGCAGCGCATGATCGCCTCCATGCGCATGATCGCCAAGATCCCGACCTTGGCTGCGATGGCCTACAAGTACACGGTCGGCCAGCCCTTCGTGTATCCGAAGAACTCGCTGAAGTTCGCCGAGAACTTCCTGCACATGTGCTTTGCCGTGCCGTGCGAGGACTACAAGATCAACCCGGTGCTGGCTGACGCGCTGGACAAGATCTTCATCCTGCACGCCGACCACGAGCAGAACGCCTCGACCTCGACGGTGCGTATCGCCGGCTCCTCCGGCGCCAACCCGTTCGCCTGTATCGCCGCCGGCATCGCCTGCCTGTGGGGCCCGGCGCATGGCGGCGCCAACGAAGCAGCGCTCGCGATGCTCGCCGAGATCGGCTCGGTCGACAAGATCCCCGAGTTCATCGCCAAAGTGAAGGACAAGAACTCTGAAGTCCGCCTGATGGGCTTCGGTCATCGCGTCTACAAGAACTATGATCCGCGCGCCAAGATCATGCAGAAGATGTGTCACGCCGTGCTCAAGGAGACCGGCCATGGCGACGATCCGATGCTGAAGGTGGCGCTCGAGCTCGAGAAGATCGCGCTCAGCGACCAGTACTTCATTGACCGCAAGCTCTATCCGAACGTCGACTTCTATTCGGGCATCACGCTGAAGGCGATGGGCTTCCCGGTCTCGATGTTCACCGTGCTGTTCGCGGTCGCCCGCACCGTCGGCTGGATCAGCCAGTGGAGCGAGATGATCGAGGATCCGCAGCAGAAAATCGGCCGTCCGCGCCAGCTCTACACCGGCGTCACCCGCCGCGATTACGTCGCGATCAACAACCGGAAGTAAGGTCGAGCCATCACGGCTTTCGAGGCGGCGCCATCTCCGGATGGCGCCGTTTTTGTTTTGCGTCGGCACAATCGTGCTGCCGCGCACAACAACAAGTCGGCGCAATGGCTCGGCCGGCGCTTGACGCCGAAACGCTTCGCGCGCAAATTCTTACTCTAAGTAAGAATGACGACAGGGATGGAAATGCCGGAGCAGCCGAGAAGTCGGCGGCAGACGCGTGCTGCCATTTTGACTCATCTGCTTCAGTCAGGCGGGTCCTTTCGCCCGCCGCTGGCCAAGGCCGTGCGCCTGTCGGAAGCGAGCCTGTCGCGCATCCTGTTCGACCTGAAGGCCGAAGGCCTGATCGAGGAAGTGCGGCGCCCTGCCCCTTACGTCGGCGGCCCGACGGGCCTCGTGTCGCTCGATGGGGCGGTGGCGCTCGCGGCTTTCGAACTCAACACCCAGCGGCTCAGCGTCGGCGTCGGGGGCCTGTCGGGTGAGTTGCACTACACTGGGCATGTGCCGCTGCCGAAGACGCCGACCGTCGCGACCGTCGGCCGGGCGTTTCGCGAGGCGATGGCATTGCTGCGCGACTGGACGCAGCGCCGACGCATCCCCCTCGCGCAGATCGGCGTCTCCATTCCGGGTCTTGGCCGGCTGGGCGCATCAAGCAATCCGATCATTCCCTGCGACGTCGGGCGGATCAGCGAGATGTTCGACGAGAACTTTGCCGGCGTGCCGGTCGAGTTCACCAATTCGGTCGTCGCGCACGCCATTTTTCACCGTTGCCGCACGGAGAATTATCCATTCAGCGGCGCGCATCTCTTCGTCTTCGTCGGTCAGGGCGTCGCAGGCACCTGGATGGATGATCCGATCGAGGACGATGCCCTCCAGCCGGTCGAGCTCGGCCACATGGTGTTCGAAGCCGACGGACCAATTTGCCGCTGTGGCCATCATGGCTGCGTCGAAGCCTATACGTCGCTTCCGGCCTTGACCGAGCTTCTGGGCGTCGCGGAAGCGGAGTTGCTTCAACCCGGCAGCGAATGGGTGACCGCGATGCCGCTCTCGTCGCAGGTGCGGCAGGAATTGCGCTGGCGGCTGTTCCGGCTTGGCCTTGCGATCGGCAACACGCTGAACGTGAAGCCATGCAAGGGCGTCGCGATCAGCGGCTGGCCGTCGCTTCTTGCCGAGGACGATCGCAACGCGCTCGTCGCGGGGATCGACGCCAGCCTGTTGGGCGGCCGCAAGCACGCACAAGTGTCGCTCGCTTTCGTGCCGCCGTCGAATGACAACGATCCGCGGGCGGCGCTGGCATTCGCGGCTTTCTGCCTCGCTTGCCGCGGCGGCATGCCGGCCGCATCGATCGAGGCCGCCTGAGATACCTGATGCCGCGCGGCACTCGCGCGAAAGAGTTCACACCGGGAGGAACTTGCCATGCCGATCACGACAACAAGGCGCCAACTGCTCGCCGGATCTGCCGCCGCGCTCGCGCTGCCGGCATTTGCCCGCGCGCAAGGCGCGATCAAGCCGCGTCTGACTGCGATCTCGCAATGGTCCGCAGGCAGCGATGGGGCCGCCATCACGGCGCTCGGCAAGAAATTCGAGGAGAAAGGCGGGGTTTGGCAGCACTCGCCCGTCCCCGGCTTCACCACCGAGATGATGAACAAGCTGCGTGCCCAGATCATGGCCGGCGATCCACCGGCCTGCTCGCAGCTCAAAGGCCCCGAGATCGCGGCCTGGTCGAAGATTGCCCCAACCGTCGATCTCGATGCCGTCGTCGCTGCCGCCGGCTACGAAAAGGTTATCGCTCCGGACCTTGCAAAATTGCACAAGCCGGGGGGCAAGTGGATTGCGCTGCCGTTGCAGATCTACAGCACCAACATGCTGTTTCTCTCCAAACGCGCGATGGACAAGGCCAAGGCCGACAAGATCCCCGTCACATGGGCTGAGTTCAACGACCTTGCCGAGAAGATGAAAGCAGGCGGAGTTCCCTATCCCATCGCCAACGGTGGCACCCGCCCGGACGACGGCCAGAAATTCGAGGCCGCTTTGGCAGGCATCAGTCCCACTGCATACCGCGCAGCCCTCATGAATCTCGACAAGAAGGCCCTGGAGGGCCCCGAGATAAAGGCGGCCTTCGTACAGGTGCGCAAGATTGCCGACTGGATGGACCCCAACGTCGGCGCCCAGCACTTTTCGACCAACCTGAAGCGCTTCGTCGACGGCGACATGGGCATGATGATCATGGGCGGGTGGGCGCAGGGCGTATTGCGCAACGCCGGTTTCAAGTTCGAGGACTTCATCATCGCCCCGGGCCCGAGCGACAATGGCAAGCCGGTCTTCCTGTTGAATGCCGATGCCTTCATATTCTGGCAGCGCAAGGAGCCCGACCTGCAAGCCGGCCAGACGCTGATGGCCCAGCTCGTCATGGATCCAGCGATCCAGACCATGTATTCGCAGATCACGGGATCGATCCCCGTGCGCACCGATGTCGATCTGTCGGGCGAAGCCTGGTCGGACGGTCAACGGCGGACCGCAGCAGCCCTCAAAGACGCGATCGCCAGCAATCAGGCCGTCCTCAGTCTCGCGCACAACATGGCGCAGGAAAACGGCATGACTGCAGCGATGATCGATGTGATCACGGAGTACGTGAAGAACAAGACGATCAAGCCGGAGCAAGCGGCCGTACGCCTCGCCGAGGCCGTCGAGAGCTCACGTTGACGATCGCCGTCTCGAAAACACCGGGCCGGCCGGCTGCCTCTGACTGGGTACGCCGGCTGCCCGAATATTTGACGATCTGGGTGCCGCTGCTGTTGTCTGCCGCGCATCTCATTGCGTTTACGCTGTGGACGATCTGGATATCGTTCACGCCCTCCACTCTGGTCCCGGTCTCGGGCTGGGTCGGTTTGCGCAACTATTCTGCGGTTGCAGCATCACGGAACTGGCAGATTGCCTTGGACAATCTGCTGCTGTTTGGCAGCGCATTCGTGTTGCTGAGTCTGGCGACCGGCCTCATCCTTGCGATCCTGCTCGATCAGCGTATTCGCGGCGAGAACCTGCTGCGGTCCATCTTCCTCTATCCTCTGGCGGTGTCATTCGTGGTCACCGGCACGGTCTGGAGTTGGCTGCTCAATCCCGGCCTCGGGATCCAGAAGCTGGTCCGCGACCTCGGCTGGACCTCCTTCCGGTTCGACTGGCTGATCGACCGCGACATGGCCATTTGGACCATCGTCATCGCCGCGATCTGGCAGTCCTCCGGTTTCGCCATGGCGCTGTTCCTCGCCGGCCTCCGCTCCGTCGACGCCGACCTGATCAAGGCCGCGCAGATCGACGGCGCCGGACCGATCCGAATGTACCGGCGCGTCATCCTGCCGACCCTTTGGCCGATCACCATCACCGTGATCGTCATCCAGCTGCAGTTCGCGATTTCGACCTTCGACCTCGTCCGCGCGCTCACCAACGGCGGCCCCGGAATCGCCACCCAGCTGCCGGCTCTCGTCGTCTACGACCTGATGTTCCAGCGCAGCCTGCTCGGACGGGGAGCGGCGGCGGCAGTGCTCATGTTGCTCATTCTTCTCGCGGTTTTACTGCCCTATGCAGCGTGGCGTTACGTCCAGCGGCGGCGGGCGATCCATGCGTGAGCGAACCATCGCGCCAAGCCGGATTCTGATCTATCTCGTCGTCTCGCTGATCGCTGCAGCATGGCTCGCGCCATTGGCTGTTGTCGTGCTGAACTCGCTGCGCACCAACGAGGAGATCGCGCAGGCCTCGATGATCGGCTGGCCGAAGCAATGGGCATGGAGCAACTACGCCGCGGCCTGGAGCGGCTTCTGCGTTGCCGAGACCTGTGCCGGCATCCGGCCGTACATGCTGAACTCCGCGCTCGTCACGATTCCCGCGACGATTTTTTCGACCCTGCTGGGTGCTGTCGCCGGTTACGCCGTGTCGCTCTGGCGTTTTCGCGGCGATAGCTGGATCTACGGCATCGTGACCCTTGGGCTCTTCCTTCCCCAGCAGATGCGCTTGCTGCCCTGGACCATCGTGTTGCGCGATACGGGCCTGATGAACACGCTGACTGGCCTGGTCGTGATCCACACGATCCAGGGGCTCTCCTTTACCACCTTGTTCTGCCGAAACTACTACACTGCCATCCCGCAGGATTTGATAAGAGCTGCGCGCATCGATGGCGCAGGCTTCTTTCGTATTTTCTGGCGCATCATCCTGCCGCTCTCGCCGCCTATTCTGGTCGTCACCGTGATCTGGCAGTTCACGCATATCTGGAACGAGTTTCTCTACGGCGTGACATTCACGACCGGTCAGCAGCAGCCGGTCACCGCCGCGCTGATCGCGCTATCCGCCGCGGTCGCCGACATCCCGCAGCATGGCGTGCAAAGCGCGGCGGTGATGATCGCCGCCCTGCCGACCCTGCTGATCTATCTGATCGGCGGCAAGTATTTCGTACGCGGCCTCACCGCCGGAGCCGTGAAATGATCGGATTGTCATGGCAGCCCTAAGCATTCGCTCCCTGTCCAAGCGCTACGCCAATCTGGAGGTGCTGAAGGGTATCGATCTCGACATCGAGAGCGGTGAATTCACCGTGCTCGTCGGCCCATCCGGCTGCGGCAAGTCCACGCTGCTCAACATCATTGCCGGGCTCGACCTCCCGAGCGCAGGCACCGTGGAAATCGGCGGACGTATCGTCAACGACATTCCGCCGAAGGACCGCGACATCGCCATGGTGTTCCAGTCCTACGCGCTCTATCCGTCGATGACGGTGCGCCAGAACATCACCTTCGGCATGGAATGCCGACGCGTAGCCAAGACGGAGCAGGAGACGGCGCTGGCGAATGTGGCCAGGCTGCTCCAGATCGAGCCGCTGCTCGGTCGCAAGCCCTCGCAGCTCTCCGGCGGCCAGCGCCAGCGTGTGGCGATGGGCCGGGCGCTGGTGCGCGATCCCCTGCTCTTCCTGTTCGACGAGCCGCTTTCCAATCTCGATGCCAAGCTGCGCGTCGAGATGCGGATGGAAATCAAGCGGCTGCACCAGCGCATCGGCGCCACCATCGTCTATGTCACTCACGATCAGATCGAGGCGATGACGATGGCGACGCGCATCGCCGTGATGCATCGGGGCGTGGTGCAGCAGTTTGCCGACCCTGACACCGTGTATCGCTATCCGGCCAATCTGTTCGTGGCCCGTTTCATGGGCTCGCCGCCGATGAACACGATGCCGGCGCGGCTCGAGGCCGACGCCGGCGGGCCGGTGGTCGTGATCGGCGCGGGGCGGCCGGACGAGGTCCGCCTCCGCCTTGGCCAATATGACGCGGCGGCCCCCTTCGTCGGCCGCGACGTGGTGGTCGGGATCAGGCCGGAATGCATCGCCGAGGGCAGCCGCGTATTTTCCGCCGATCCGCCCGTCGTCGTCAACGCGCCGGTGGAGATGGTCGAGCCGACGGGGGCCGAAACGATCGTGCTGCTGCGGCTTGGCGGCGAGCCCGCGCTGGCGCGCATCACGCCGGACATCCGCCCCACACCGGGCGCCGTCGCCCCGTTCGCGCTCGACACGCGCCGCATCTGCCTGTTCGACCCCGAGACGGAGCGACTGATCGCATGACAAGAACGAGCTATGCCGGTCTCAACGACCGCGTGGTGTTGATCACCGGTGGCGCCAGCGGCATCGGTGCCGCCTTCGTGCGGGCGTTCGCAGCCCAGGGGGCTCGCGTCGCGTTCCTGGATCTCGATGAAGCAGCCGGCCGGGCGCTGGTCGCGGAGGTGAAGGCCGCGGCTGGAACTGTACCATTGTTCGTGCCGTGCGATCTCCTCGACATCGACGCCTTGCGCGACGCCATGGCGCAGGTGCACGGATCGCTTGGCGATGCCGCGGTCCTGGTCAACAACGCCGCCAACGATCAACGCCAGGTACTGGCCGAGGTGACTCCGGCCGAGTTCGACTGGATGATCGGTGTCAACCTCAAGCACGTCTTCTTTGCCGCGCAAGCGGTGGTGCCGCAGATGCGGGCGCGCGGCGGCGGCTCGATCATCAACATGTCTTCGATTGCCTGGATGCGCGGCGCGCCGGGGCTGCCGGTCTACGCCGCGGCAAAGGCCGCGATCGTCGGCTTCACCAACTCCCTGGCCCGGTCGCTCGGTCCCGACCGCATCCGCGTCAACGCGATCGCGCCGGGGATGGTGATCACGGAGCGTCAGCGCCGGCTGTGGTATCCGGACGACCATGCGATTGCCGAGCTGCGCACGCGTCAGGCCATTCCCGACGCGGTGACGCCCGACGACATCGCCAACATGGCGCTATTCCTCGCTTCCGATGAGAGCCAGCGCATCACGCGGCAGTGTTTTCAGGTCGACGCTGGTGTCGGCTAGAGCGTGTACTCACAAACCCGAGCTGCTTCGTAGAGGTCCGCTCCGCATCCGATAGCAGTCGCGTTGGCGTACCTCACCCTTGGTCCGAGTTGGGCCAGAAGCGGTCCTCTACAATCCGCGCGACGTGACTTTCCAAAACCTATCCATGGCTGAGCAATGCTCTCTGGACTTCGGCCCCAGCAAGTTTGCTACCGACCTAAAATCGAATGCTTTCGTGCCATCTGCGTGCTGTAGTGATTCAAGAAAGCCGGTTGCCAAAGCGGCACGTTCTTGAGCAGAGCCGTCTTCGAGCGCTTTTTCGCAGAGTTCAAAAACGGATTGTATTGTGCTTTTTGGCAGTCGATTGAAATGCTCAACAAGAGCCTCTGCCAATCCGGTACCCGCGAGGGTTATGGGCACAACTTCCGGCGACCATTCGGCATTTAGCTTAGCGAGCGCCTCTCTCAATTGAGGTGCAAGATCAGCGATTCTTTCAGGATAGCTCTCATTCCTAGGCATGCGATCAATATGTCGGACGCGGATCACGTCGGCAATGGGTCACAAACCGCCGATCACGCCCAAAGTTAGGAGGCTTCCGCTTTGCGCTGGCAAGCCGACGCTTGTGAGTACACGTCCTAGCTAGCCCGCCTGCCCTTGCGCATGGTCGCCAGCACGATGTCGGCTGCGAGCACGCTCGGCGACTTGTTGCCGGTCGACATGATCGTATCGAGCTGGGCGAACGCTTCCACCTGCTGTCGGCGCAGCGGTGAATCGGTCAGAAGCTGCGAGAGCGCGGGCGCCAGGTTCTCCGGCGTGCAGTCTTCCTGCAGGAACTCAGGGATGACATCCTTGCCGATCACGAGATTGGCGAGGATCACCGAGGAGACGCGGATCGCGCGGCGCAGGATGAAGGCTTCGATCGCGCCGACGCGATAGGCCGTCACCATCGGAATGCCCGATAGCGCGAGCTCCAGCGTCACCGTGCCGGATTTTGCCAATGCCGCGCGCGCGATGCGGAAGGCGGCGCGCTTCTCATTCTCGCCGACCACAATTTGAGGCTGGACCGGCCAGTTCGCGATGCCTTCACGAATGGTGGCTTCGAGATGCGGCATGGTTGGCAGCATCAGTTCGAACGCGCGGCCGTCCGTCCGCAATCGGCCGAGCGTCGCGCCGAACACCTCGAGATGGTGCCTGATCTCGCTGCGGCGGCTGCCGGGCAGCACCAGCAAAACCGGCGGCCCGCTGTCGCGGCGCTTCTGCTCCTCCGCGTTCGGCCGCAGCGAGGACAATTGCTCGATCAGGGGATGGCCGACATAGCTGCATGGCGGCCCGCCGAGCTTGCGATATTCCTCCGGCTCGAACGGCAACAGGCCGAGCACATGGTCGACATAGCCGAGCATGGTCCGCGCCCGTCCCGGCCGCCAGGCCCAGAGCTGCGGCGAGACGTAGTCGACGATCGGGATCGCCGGATTGCGCGCCCGCACGCGGCGGGCGACACGGTGGGTGAAGTCGGGACTGTCGATGACGACGAGCGCGTCCGGCGCGGCCTCGGTTACGGCCTCCGCGGTCTCGCGGATCAGCCGCAGGATCTTCGGTAATTGCTGCACGACCGCGGCGAAGCCCACGATCGAGAGCTCCTCGATCGGAAACAGCGTCTCGAGCCCCTGGCGCGCCATGGTGTGGCCGCCGACGCCCACGAACTGCACGCCGTCGCCGAGGCGCTGGCGCAGCACCTTCATCAAGGCGCTGCCGAGCCGGTCGCCGGATTCCTCCGTGGCGATCAGGAATATCTTGCGCTTGGGATCGCGGCCTTGCATCACGCCGGCAGGCCGATGACGAAGAGATATTTGGCGTCGGCGAGCGCGATCATCGCCTGCGGCTCGGCGGCGATGGTGTTGCCGGCGACGACGGCGATCCCGGCCAGCCCCGCGGCGGCGACGCCCTCGAGGGTGCGCGGGCCGATCGTCGGCAGGTCGAAGCGCAGATCCTGCCCGCTCTTCGGGACCTTCACCAGCACGCCCCGCCCGGTGGCGGCGCGGATGCGACCCTCTTCGCGCAGCCGCGCCACGCGCGCGAGCAGCGCATCGGTGCCCTCGATATCCTCGACCGCCACCACATGGCCGTCGATCACGACCGCAGCCTGGCCGATGTCGAATGGACCGAGCGCCGTCAGCACCGCGCGTCCACGCTCGATGTCGGTCTTGCCGGTGTCGCTCGGCCAGGCGCGGCTGATGCAGCCCTCAGGCATCAAGAGGTCGGGCGCGACGTCCTTAATGCCGACCATGCGAAACCCGCCCTGCTCGAGAATGCGCCCGACGCCGGACAACAAATGATCGTCGCCGCCGCGGAAGGCGCGAATGACATTGCCGAGCAGCCGGAGCGTCGTGAAGTCGACCCGAACCTCCGAGAGCGAAGGCCGTACCAGCGTGCCGATGAAGATCAGGTCGCGGCAACCCTCCTCGCGAAACAGCCGCATGGCACGGCCGAGCTGGCCGACCGAGATCCAGCGATGGCGGAATTTGTCCACCCGCGCCGGATCGCAGGCCCCCCGAAGGGGAAACAACACCGGCGTGATGCCGCGGGCGGCGAGCGATTCGGCAACCGCGAACGGCATCGCGCCGCCGCCGGCGACCACGCCAACCGGCGATGAAATCTCCGAAGCCGCCGCCGATGTCATGCCCGCGGCCATCCCATCATCACTTCGCGATGGCGGGAAGACAGAGCGGGCGCTTGCCCTTGCCGATGAAGTCGAGGATTTCGCCGATCGCCGGATCGTCACCGGCGAGCGGCCGCGCCGCCTCCAGGCGTTCGGCAAAGGTAGCGGGGCCATGAAAGAGTTTCTGATAGAACGCGCGCACCGTCGCAAGCCGCTGCTTGGTGAACTTGCGCCGCTTCATGCCGATCAGGTTGAGGCCTTCGAGCACGGCGTACTGGCCGTTGACGAGGCCGAACGGAATGACGTCGTCGCGCACGCCGCATACGCCGCCGACCATAACTTGCGGGCCGATGCGGGTGAACTGGTGCACCGCGGACAGGCCGCCGATAAAGACGAAATCACCGATCTCGCAGTGACCGCCGAGCGTGGCCGAGGTCGCGAAGATCACGTCGTTGCCGACATGGCAGTCATGGCCGACATGGCTGCAATTCATGAAATAGTTGCGGTCGCCGACCTCTGTGATACCGCCGCCTGCGACCGTGCCGGCGTTCATGGTCACGGATTCGCGGATGGTGCAGCCCGAACCGATCTTGAGCTTCGTCAATTCGCCACGATAGCTGAGCGATTGCGGCGGCGTGCCGAGCGAGGCGAATGGATAGATGGTGCAATCGTCACCGATCGTGGTCTGCGCGGTGATATGCACATGTCCGATCAGCTTGCAGTTACTGCCGATCACGACATGCGCACCGATGATGCAGAAGGGGCCGATCTCGGTGCCCTCGCCGATCACGGCGCCGTCCGCGATCCGTGCGGTGGGATCAATCTTACTCATCAAGCAATCTGACTCATCAAGAAGGTCTGATTAGGTGTTGAAGTCGCTCGGTTTTCCGCTGGTTAGCGCGACTATGCCCGATCTGTCCAGTGACGTATGATCTCGCCGTGTTTCAAGTGCCGGATGAGGCAGCCTTCCCGGCTCATCAACAAGTTCATGCGGAGCTTCAGGTATCGTGGTCAGGGCCCTGGCACTTCTCCTCGCACAACTCGCCGCCGCGCCGATCGTGTCCGAGACGATCGAGACCGCCGAACACCGCCTCGTCGATCTCAAGACATTCGAATGCCGCGACATCAGCCGCAGCACGGTACTCCAGCGGGTCTGTTACGACCGTGCGCAGCAGGCCCTCATCGTGGCTGTGGGTGGCGCTTATGACCGTTATTGCGGCGTGCCGGTCGACACGGTCGAGCGCCTGCTGGGCGCACCGTCCATGGGACACTTCTTCGACCAGAACATCAAGCGCGAGGTCAGCGGCGGACGCTACGCGTGTCCCGCACGCGAGCATATCCAGAGAAGTTGATCCCGCTCAGTCGGTCAGCATGGCGCCGACGTCGGCCTCCGCAACCACCTGGCCGTTGACCTTGGCGTCGCCGTGAAACCACCACATGGCCTTGCGGCGGCCGATCGAGCGCATGTGATATTCGATGGTATCGCCGGGCAGCACCGGCTTGCGGAACTTGCACTTGTCGATGGTCAGGAAGTAGACCGCGCGCGGCTTGTCGGTGCCCTCGACCGACTTGATGCCGATCACACCCGCAGTCTGCGCCATCGCTTCGATCATCATGACGCCGGGATAGACCGGGCGATCGGGAAAATGGCCCTGGAACGGCGGTTCGTTGAAGGTGACGTTCTTGATGCCGATGCCGCTGTAATCGGTGCGGATGTTGATCACGCGATCGATCAGCAGCATCGGAAAACGGTGCGGGAGCGTTTGCAGGATCATGTTGATGTCCACAAGCTCGAACCTGACCGGTGCTTCGTCCGTCACTCCCGTTCCTCCTGCTTCGGCTCGGCCTTGCTGTCGCGCGCCAAGCGCTCGACCGCCAAAATTTCCTTGAACCACTGCCGGGTCGGCTTGGCAAAAAAACCACCCCAGCGTCCGTTGGGAGGAACGTCGTCCTTGACGCCACTCATGGCAGTCACCTGAGCTCCATCCCCGATCTTGACGTGATTGTTGATGCCTACCTTCGCTCCCAGCGCCACGTTGTCGCCGAGGGTCAGGCTGCCGGCAAGGCCGATCTGGGCTGCCAGCAGGCAGTGCCGGCCAATGGTGACATTGTGGCCGATCTGGACCTGATTGTCGATTTTGGTGCCTTCCCCGATCACGGTGTCGCGCAAGGACCCTCGATCAATGGTGGTGCCGGCGCCGACCTCCACATTGTTCTGAATCAGCACGCGGCCGGTCTGGGGCACTTTTAGATGGCCCTCGGGGCCGAAGAAGATGAAGCCGTAGCCGTCCTGGCCGATCGAGCAGCCGGGGTGGATCAGCACGTCGTTGCCGATCAGCGCGCACTGGATGGCGGTGCGTGCGCCGACATTGCAGTCCCGGCCGATCTTGACGCCGGGGCCGATCACGGCCCCCACACCGATCACCGTGCCGCTGCCGATCTCCACGTCAGGGCCGATCACGGCCAGGGGATCGACGATCACGCCGTCCTCGAGCCTGGCCGTGGGATCGATAATGGCCGACGGCGCGATGCCCTCGTTGCCGGTCCAGGATTGCGGACGGAGCGCGTCGCCGTGCCACTCCCGCGCGATCCTGACGAAGGCGCGGAACGGCTGTGGCGCCCGCAGCACGGCCACATGCGCGGGCACCCGGGCCTCGAAGCGTGGGCTCACCAGGCAAGCACCGGCCTTGGTCGTCTTGAGCTCATCGGCATATTTGAGATTGTCGAAGAACGTCAGGTGCATCGGGCCGGCTTCGTCGAGCGAAGCAAGACCCCTGATGATTTGGCCGCCCCTGGCGGGATCGACCAGCTCCGCCTTGGTCAGCGTGGCTATGTCAGCCAGCGCTGAGGCCGGCGGCTGTGTGAAGAAGGTCGGCTGCGCCATTCCACCCCGTCGCGGTCCGGCTTCGGCATGAAGCGGCCAAGCCGCATCATGCCTCATCTCCTGGATTGGCACGATCCCTTTTGGAAACCGATTCCTGTGGTCCGGATCGTGCCGTGCTGTTCGAATTAGAACGAGGTGCCGCCGCCGAACCGGAACTCCTGCGTACGGTCGTTCTTGCCCTTGGTCAGCGGCACGGCGTAGTCGAAGCGCAGCGGACCGAACGGCGAGGCCCAGATCAGGCCGACGCCGACCGACGACCGGACGGCATTGCCGTTGTCATACACCAGCCCGGTGCAGGTTCCAGCCGAAGCTGGATTGACGGTCGACGGCGTGCAGCTCGAATTCTTGGTCGTGGTCACTTCGTTGGTCACCGACCACGTCGTCGGGCCCTGATAGTCGAACAGCCCGCCGGCGTCGGCGTAGACGGCGCCCTTCAGACCCACTTCCTTCGGCAGGAACCAGAATGGCATCTGCAGTTCGAGCGAAGCACCCCAATATTTGGTGCCGCCAAGCGCGTCCTGCGTACCGAAGGGGTTCAAATCGCGCGGTCCGATGCCGTTAGGGGCAAAGCCACGGACGAGGTTCGGGCCCATCTGGAAGTGATCGAGCATGCGCAGATCGCTGCCCATCTTGTTCAGCATGCCGCCCTGGATGCGAGCGAGGCCGACGATATCGGACACCAGCGGAGTGTAATACTTCGCGTCAACCACAGTCTTCAGATAGGAGACGTCACCGCCGACGCCGGCAAAGTCCTGCCGGAAATCAACCAGCAGACCGTCGGTGGGGTTCTTGTTGTTGTCGAGCGTGTTGTAGGTCAGCGTGTAACCGAGCGCCGAGGTCAGGGTCTTGCCGTTGGCAAGCTCCTTGCGCACCGGCAGCGAGGCTTCACCGTCGCTGTAGCAGCCCAGGCCGTTGGTCGAGCTCAGGTCGAGGCCGTTGAGGTTGGCAAAGGCCGGGCTGGGGTTAAAAGCCGCCGAGCCCATATTGTTATTACAGTTCGCCAAGGTGGACGGCAGCGTGATTTCCTGCCGATAGATTGAGTAGCGGACCTGCAGCGACAGATCTTCACGCAGGGAGAAACCGAGGCGCGGCGAGAAGCCGAGCGTCTTGGTGCCGTAGGAGATGTAGCTGTTGGACCTCTGCTCACGCTGATAAAGGTCGAGACCCAGCGCAACCCGGTAGTCGAGCAGATAGGGTTCGACGAACGACAGCGAATAGCCGCGGGCGTACTGACCGTAGGTCACCGCCGCCTTGGCGAACAGGCCGCGGCCGAGCAAATTGCGCTCGGAGACCGAGACTTCGGCCAGCGCGCCGTCCGTGGTGGAGTAACCACCCGAGACCGAGAAGTCGCCGGTCGATTTTTCTTCCATGTCCACGAGCAGGATCACGCGGTCGCTCGACGAGCCGGGCTCCGTGGTGATCTTCACGGTCTTGAAATAGTCGAGGTTCTTCAAGCGACGCTCGGCACGGTCGACCAGCGCGCGGTTGTAGGCATCGCCCTCGGAGACGTCGAACTCGCGACGAATCACGTAGTCGCGCGTGCGGGTGTTGCCGCGAAGGTTGATGCGTTCGATATAGGTGCGCGGACCCTCGTCGATGTTGAACACGACCGACACGGTGTGCGCCTCGAAATTGCGGTCGCCGCCGGGACGGACCACGGCGAAGGCATAACCGCGCCGCGAAGCTTCGATCTGCATCTCCTCGACCGACTTCTCGACCGATTCGACGTTGTAGAGCGAGCCGACATTGACGCGCGAATAGTTCCGCATCGAGGTGGGATCGAAGTTCGGAATGCTGGAGCGGAAGTCGATCGAGCCGACCCGGTATTGCGAGCCTTCCTCGATCTTGAAGGTAACGTTGAAGCCCTTCTTCTCCGGATCGTATTCGGTGAGCGCGGCCACGACCTGGACGTCGGCGAAACCGTTCTTGAGATAGAAGCGGCGGATCAGGTCGCGGTCGGCCTCGACCCGATCGGGATCGTAGATGTCGCTGCTGGCGAGGAAGCTCAGCAAGTTCGACTCGTGGGTCTTGATGATGTCGCGCAGGCGGTAGGACGAGAACGCGTTGTTGCCGACGAACTCGATCGACTTGACGCCGGTCTTGGCGCCCTCCTCGACCGTGAAGACGAGATCGACGCGGTTGTTCGGCTGCTCGATGATTTCAGGCGTGACGCGGACGTCGTAGCGACCGGAACGGCGATAGATTTCGGCGATTCGCAGCGTGTCGGACTGCACCATGGCGCGCGAGAAGGTGCCGCGCGCCTTGGACTGGACTTCACCAGTGAGCTGCTCGTCCTTGATCTTCTTGTTGCCCTCGAACGCAATGCGGCCGATCACCGGGTTTTCCACCACGGAGACGACGATCTGGCCACCGGCACCGCGGTTGATCCTGACGTCCTGGAACAGGCCGGTCTCGATCAACGCCTTGAGGCCGTCGTCGATGGCGCCTTGATCCAAGCGACCGCCGGGACCCGGCTTGAAGTAAGAGCGGATCGTCTCCACCTCGACGCGGCGATTTCCCTCGACGGAAATCGACTGCACGGTCTGAGCAAGCGCAGACGAAGACACAAAGGCAGCCCCAACCGGGGCAAGCACCGGCGCGCCGAACATGATCAGGGTTGCGAGCAAGCCCCCCCGGAGTCGCAGTCCAAACTTCATTGCGCAACGCGCCCTTATCATTCCGTACCAGACCCAACCCCAAAGCCGGTCTGGAGATTCCCCAAGTTCAAGCCGCTTGTAGACAATTTCACCGACGCCGCAAACGGCCGAGCGCGCCGTAATTTCATTTTCATTCCAAGACGTTGCCCAAGAGCAACGCCCGGCAACGCCACAAAAAAGCCCCTATCAGGATGAGGCCATCCGGAGGATGTCGTTATAGGTGGCAAACACCATCAACATCAGCACCAAGCCGAGTCCGATTCGGAACCCCATCTCCTGAGTCCGCTCGGACAGGGGTCGACCCCGCGCCACTTCCGCCGCGTAGAACATAAGGTGACCGCCATCGAGCAGCGGGATCGGAAACAGATTCAACAGGCCGATCGACACCGACAGCACCGCGCAGAGGTTGATCACGAACTGGAACCCGGCGCTGGCGGCCTGCCCCGACATCTTGGCAATGCCAAGCACGCCGCTGACCTCGTTCGGATTGCCGTTCCCGACGAACAACGAGCCCAGGAACTTGAAGGTACTGGTGATGATGAACCAGACCTGTTCAACCCCGATCTTGAGTGCTTCGCCGACGCCGACCGGCGACGTCGAGGCCTCGCCGGCCTGAGACTTGTGCTCGATGCCGAGCACGCCGAGACGGTGGCTGTTGCCGAAGGGATCCTTGCGCTCGAGCAGCGCCGGCGTCGCGGTCAGCGACACGATGGTGTCGTCCCTCTTGACCTGGAAGGCAAGCGGCGAACCGGCATTCATCGCAACCATGCGTTGCATATCGGCAAAGCTTTCGATCGGCTTGCCGTCGATCTGGACGACGACGTCGCCAATCTTGAAGCCGGCTGCCGCCGCAGCGCCGTCGGCGACCACACCGTCGACGCGTGCGATCGTGCTTGGCTTGCCGTAATACAGCGCCATGCCGGCGAAGATCAGCGCGCCCAGGATGAAATTGGCGATCGGTCCGGCGGCAACGATGGCGGCGCGCGGGCCGACCTTCTTGTGATGGAAGCTGCCGGCGCGCTCCTCGGCCGTCATGGCTGCAAGCTTCTCGGACGATGGCGTCGAAGCCTCGCTCTCATCGCCGAAGAACTTGACGTAGCCGCCGAGCGGGATCGCCGAGATCTTCCAGCGGGTGCCATGGCGGTCGTTGAAGCCGACCAGCTCAGGTCCGAAACCGAGCGAAAAAGTTAACACGCGAACGCCCGCCCAGCGCGCGACCAGAAAATGGCCGAGCTCATGGAAGAACACGACGATGGTCAGGACGAACAGGAAGGGAACCGCGTAGCCGAGGAGCCCATGGCTCAACGTATTGAAACTATGGACGAAAAAGTCGATCATCGAATTCCCTCATCCAGCGCCGCAAGGCCCTGGCCCCGAACCATCTAGGATGCCTTTAAGGCAATTTGAGGCAATAGGGCGGCAGCCCTATTTCGCGCAACATGGTCAACGGCGATTGCATCGTCCGCTGACGTCAGCGGGGCTTGGTTCCCGCTGCGGATCCAGTCGTCCAGCGTCGCCTCCACCAGCCGGGCAATCGCCCCGAACCGGATCTTGCCGGCGATGAAGGCGGCGACCGCGACCTCGTTGGCGGCGTTGTAGACCGTGGTCGCCCCCTTCCCGGTCCGGAGCGAATCGAAGGCGAGGCGCAGCCCGGGGAAGCGCTCGAAATCCGGCGCCTCGAAGGTCAACTGGCCAATCTTGGCCAGATCCAGCTTGGCGGCCGGCCCCTTGATGCGGTCGGGCCAGCCGAGGCAATGCGCGATCGGCGTGCGCATGTCGGGTGAGCCGAGCTGGGCCACGACCGAGCGATCGGAGAACTCGACCATGCCGTGGATGATCGACTGCGGATGTACGAGGACGTCGATCTCGTCCGGACTCAGAGCGAACAGATAGGAAGCCTCGATCACCTCAAGCCCCTTGTTCATCATCGAGGCGGAATCGATCGTGATCTTCTGGCCCATGCTCCAGTTCGGATGCTTCAAGGCTTGCGCGAGTGTCGCCTGCTCGATGTCGGCAGGCTTCCAGGTCCGGAACGGGCCGCCGGAGGCCGTGATGATGACACGGACGAGCTCGTCGCGATTGCCAGAGCCAAGCGCCTGAAACAGCGCGTTGTGCTCGGAATCCGCAGGCAGGATGCAGGCGCCCGCTTTCGCCGCGCGCTGCATGAAGAAATCGCCGGCGCAGACGAGACATTCCTTGTTGGCGAGCGCGACATGCGCGCCGCGATCGACCGCCGCCAGTGCCGGCTTCAGCCCGGCCGCGCCACTCACGGCGGCCATCACCCACTCGGCCGGACGCGCGCCAGCCTCGATCACCGCGCTTTCGCCGGCGCCGCATTCAGTGGCGGTGCCCGCGAGCGCAGCCTTGAGCTCGGCAAACTTGGAGGTGTCGGCGATCGCGACGTAGCGCGCGGAAAACTCTTTCGCGAGCTTTGCCAGCGCCTCGACATTGCTGTTCGCCGTCAATGCCTCGACACGGTAGCGCTCCGGAGTGGCGCGCAGCAGATCCATCGTGCTGTCGCCGATCGAGCCGGTGGCGCCGAGAACCGTGACGCTGCGGACGGTCGACGCCGCAGCCTTGTTGTTACGCAATGGAACCGCGCTCATATGTTCACCAAACCATAAGACCGCTTCCGGCGCTATGCACACCATGGCGGAGGAAGCCGATAATCCATGCCACCAGGATGGCAGCGACAAAACCGTCCAGACGGTCCAATAGCCCGCCGTGGCCGGGAATTAAGTGACTGGAATCCTTGACATCGAAGCGCCGCTTGACCGCGGATTCGAACAGATCGCCGCAGGCCGACACGACCGAGAGGACCGCGGCCACGAGCAGCAATGGAGCCAACTTTCCGATCCCGCAAGCGGCAAAGCCGGCCGCGACCAAAAGGCTCGCGGCAAAGCCGCCGAGCGCTCCTGCCCAGGTCTTCTTGGGGCTGACGCGCGGCCACAGCTTCGGTCCGCCGATGCCGCGGCCAGCGAAATAGCCGCCGATATCGGTTGCCCACACCACGAGCAGCACGAACATCAGCGCGGTGAAGCCGTTCACGAGATCCTTCCGCAGCAGGATCGAGGCGAGCAGCGCTGCCGATGCATAGGCGAATCCGGAAGCCGCCCAGACGAACTTGCCTCGCGCGATCACCGTCACGATCGCACCGCCCATCAGGCCGGTGATGATTGCGGTCTTCAGCGCGCCAAAGGCGACGGATAAGCCCATCGTGGCGATGACGATAGTCCCCGCCCCGGTCAGCGCGGTCGAGCCTGCGCCCACCACCATCAGCCATTCCGCGAACAGTCCGATCGACACCAGGGTGACGAGCAGCGCCCAGAGCCAGCCGCCGGCATAAGCGAGCGCAATGGCGAGCGGCGCCAGCACCAACGCTGCGAGAATTCGCATCACGAGATTGCTCGGGGCAGGCTGAGAGCCGGCCGGTGCGGAGTCGGGTTCGCTCACGAGGCGGTTTTCGCGACCAGGCCGCCGAAACGGCGCTCGCGCCTGGCGAATTCGGCGATTGCGCCTTCCAGCGCCGCCTTGTCGAAATCGGGCCAGTGAATCGGCACGAAGACAAGCTCGCTATAGGCGGCCTGCCACATCAGGAAGTTGGACAGACGCTGCTCGCCACTGGTGCGGATGATGAGATCGGGATCGGGAATGTCGGGCGCGTCGAGATGAGCGCCCAGTGTCTCGGCGTCGATCGTATCAGGATTGCGCCGGCCCTCGGCGACTTCGCGCGCGAGCTTCTGCGCCGCCTTCGCGATCTCCTGCCGCGAGCCGTAATTGAAGGCGACGACGAGCGTGAGCCGCGTGTTATCGCGCGTCAGTTCCTCCGCCTCGTTGAGAAGTGCGCAGATGTCGCCCTCAAGTCCGTCCCGCTCGCCGATGATGCGCACCCTGACGCCGTCGCGATGCAGGCTCGCCAGATCATTGCGGATGAAGCGGCGCAACAGGCCAAAGAGATCGCCGATCTCGCTCGCCGGGCGTGACCAGTTTTCCGAACTGAAGGAGAAGATGGTGAGATAGCGGATGCCAAGCTCATGCGACGCGCGAACCACGCGGCGCAGGGCCTCCACGCCGCGGCGATGGCCTTCCGCCCGTGGCAAGCCGCGCGCGGCCGCCCAACGCCCGTTGCCATCCATGATGATGGCGACATGCGCAGGCGCATCGGACCGATCGGGTCCTTCCGTTGCGGGCGCGGCGGCGTTGGACATGAGGCTGCCTTAAAGCATGATCCGGAAGAATGCGAAGCGGTTTTCCGAAAAGATCATGCGCGAACAATAACCTAAAGCGCGATCCATCGCGCTTTAGACGGTGAGGATTTCTTTTTCCTTGGCGGCCAGCAACTGGTCGATCTCGGAGATCGTGCCGTCGGTCGCCTTCTGCACCTCGTCGGCATGGCGCTTCTGATCGTCCTCGGACATCTCGTGATTCTTCTCGAGCTTCTTGAGAACGTCGAGACCGTCGCGGCGAACATGGCGCGCGGCGACCTTGGCGGCTTCCGCGTATTTGTGCGCGACCTTGACGAGCTCCTTGCGACGCTCCTCGTTGAGCTCGGGGATGCGCAGGCGCAGCACCTGGCCTTCAGTCGTCGGCGACAGGCCGAGATTGGAATCGACGATCGCCTTCTCCACTGCCTTGACCATCGACTTGTCCCAGACCTGCACCGAAATCAGGCGCGGCTCCGGCACGCTGACGGTGGCGAGCTGGTTCAGCGGCATGTGGCTGCCATACGCGTCGACCTGCACCGGATCGAGCATCGAGGCAGAGGCGCGACCGGTGCGCAGGCCGCCAAGCTCGTGCTTGAGCGACTGGATCGCACCCTGCATGCGGCGCTTGACTTCGTTGAGATCGAAATTGTCCGTGGCCATCACGTTTCTCCTTCAAAATCCCGGCGACCTCTCCGCACCCTTCCTAAAGGGCGCAACGACAAGCCGTCAGCCGGCGACAATGGTTCCGTGGCCGCCGCCACGCAGTACAGCGCCGATCGAACCCGGCTCCGCAATCGAGAACACGATGATAGGCAGCGACGTCTCGCGGGCAAGCGCGAAGGCGGTCGCATCCATCACCTTGTAGCCGCCCTCGATCGCCTGCGAATGCGTCAGACGGTCGAATCGCGTCGCCGTCGGGTCCTTCTTCGGGTCGGCCGAGTAAACGCCGTCGACATTGGTCGCCTTCAGCACCGCCTGGGCGCCGATCTCGGCGGCACGCAGCACCGCAGTCGTGTCGGTGGTGAAGAACGGATTACCGGTTCCGCCGCCCAGCAGCACGATCCGACCCTCGGCGAGGTATTTGTGCGCCGCGGTGCGGGTGAACAGCTCGGAAATCTCGGGCATGACGAAGGCCGACAGTGTGCGCGCAGGCGTGCCCTTGCGCTCGATCGTGGCTTCGAGCGCGAGGCAGTTCATCATCGTAGCGAGCATGCCCATGGTGTCGCCGGTCGGGCGCGACACGCCGCGCGAGGAGACCTCGACACCGCGAAAGAGATTGCCGCCGCCGATCACGACGGCGACTTCGGTGCCGAGATGGCGGGCTGCGATCAGATCGTCGGCGACCCGGTCGATGGTCGGTTGATCGATGCCAAAACCCTGCGGTCCCGCGAGATATTCGCCGGACAGCTTGATCACGACGCGACGATAGACCGGATCAGTCATGAGCACTTTCCTTGTCCGGGCGCCGCTTCCGGCGGCACGCCGGAAGGAACGTTCCGGCGCTTACTTCTTGCCGCTGGCCGCCGCGACCTCGGCCGCGAAGTCGCTTTCCTGCTTCTCGATTCCCTCACCGAGAGCATAGCGCACAAAGCCCGCGATCTTCACCGCGCCGCCGACCTTGCCTTCGGCTTCCTTCACCGCCTGCGCCACCGACTTGCCGGTGTCGTGGATGAAGGCCTGCTCGAGCAGGCAGACTTCCTTGTAATAGGTCTTCAGGCCGGACTCGACGATCTTCTCGATCACGTTCTCGGGCTTGCCCTGCTGGCGATATTTGTCGGCGAGCACGTCCTTCTCGCGCTTGACGACCGCCGGATCGAGACCGGACGGATCGAGCGCCAGCGGGTTGGCGGCCGCGACATGCATCGCAATCTGGCGGCCAAGCGTTGCGAGCTCGTCGGCCTTGCCCGGCGATTCCAGCGCCACGATCACGCCCATTTTGCCGGCGCCCTCGACGACCGCGCCGTGGACGTAGCTCGACACCACGCCCTGGCTGACTTCGAGCGAAGCTGCGCGGCGCAGCGTCATGTTCTCGCCGATGGTGGCGATCGCGTCATTGATCGCGGTTTCGATCGTGACGTCGCCGACCTTGGCGGCCTTGATCTTCTCGACATCGGCGCCGACGTTGAATGCGACCTGGGCGATCATCTTGACGAGGCCCTGAAACTGGCCGTTGCGCGCGACGAAGTCGGTCTCGGAATTGACCTCGACCACGACGCCCTTGTTGCCCTTGGTGAGCGCGCCGATCAGACCCTCGGCGGCGACGCGGCCCGACTTTTTGGCAGCCTTCGACAGGCCCTTCTTGCGCAGCCAATCCTGCGCCGCTTCCAGGTTGCCGTCATTTTCGGTCAGCGCGGCCTTGCAGTCCATCATGCCTGCGCCGGTCGACTCGCGCAGGTCCTTGACCATCGCAGCTGTGATCGTTGCCATCGTTCAAAATCCTTTTTGCCTGCCGGTTTACCGCGGCGCGGCCAGATCGCCTCGCCGCGGTCCATCTCAGGAATTCGCGTCAACTGAAATGGTGGCCGGAGCTTGTCCGGCCAACCCATCGCTCTTTTTGACTATTCCGCTTCCGCGGTCAGCGCCTTGGCCTTGGCCACCCAGGCGTCCGCGCGGCTCGGCAAGCCGACTTCTTCGCCGATCTTGTGCGCGGTGTCGTGATCGAGCTCGGCCAGCTGCCAGAAGTGGAAGATGCCGAGGTCGTTGAACTTCTTCTCGATCGCGCCCGATACGCCCGGGAGCTTCTTGAGGTCGTCGGAGGTGCCGCGCGGACCGGCGAGGCCCTGGAAGCCGCTCGTGGCAGCGGGCAGCTCTTCTGCGACCGGCCGAACCGAAGCGCCGACGTCGATGCCGGAATCGCCCTGGGCGCGCGAAATGCCGTCGATCGCAGCGCGCGCGATCAGATCGCAATAGAGCGCGATCGCGCGGCCGGCGTCGTCATTGCCCGGCACCACATAGGTGATGCCCTTCGGATCCGAATTGGTGTCGACGATCGCGGCGACCGGGATGTTGAGCCGCTGGGCTTCCTGGATCGCGATGTCTTCCTTGTTGGTGTCGATCACGAAGATCAGGTCGGGCAGACCGCCCATGTCCTTGATGCCGCCGAGCGAGCGGTCGAGCTTGTCGCGCTCGCGCTGAAGCGTCAGGCGCTCCTTCTTGGTGTAGGAGGAGGCATCGCCGCCGGCGAGCACGTCGTCGAGATGGCGCAGGCGCTTGATCGAGCCCGAGATCGTCTTCCAGTTGGTCAGCGTGCCGCCGAGCCAGCGCGAATTGACGAAGTACTGAGCGCAGCGCTTGGCCGCGTCGGCAACGCCGTCCTGCGCCTGGCGCTTGGTGCCGACGAACAGGATGCGGCCGCCCTTGGCGACGGTGTCGCTGACCGCCTGCAAGGCGTTGTGCAGCAACGGCACGGTCTGCGCGAGGTCGACGATGTGGATGTTGTTGCGAGCGCCGAAAATGAACGGCGCCATTTTCGGATTCCAGCGGTGAGACTGGTGACCAAAGTGCACGCCGGCTTCGAGGAGCTGACGCATAGTGAAATCGGGTAGTGCCATCGTTCTAATTCTCCGGTTGGTTCCTCCGGAAGCGTGTGAGCAGAACAGAGCGTTGTCGCCCCGGCTGCCACCGGACGGCCTTGTGAGCCATGCTTCCGTGTGAGATGGCGCGGTGTATAGCGCGATTTCGGCCAGAAGCAAGGAAATAAGGGCCTTTCGGGGCGGCTTTCGCCCGCGAGAGGCCCCCCTTCCCTAAAGACCGCGCGGCGGCCTAGCCCCTGCCTAGCATCTGGGCTGGTTCGGCGGGCACTTCTTTGCCGCCGGCGGCGGAGCCGCGGGACGCGGCGGAGGTGCTGGCGGCGGTGCTGCCGGCCGCGGCGGCGGCGGTGGCGCGACGGCCATCCGGGACGGCGGAGGTGGCGCCGGCCGGGCGACCGGCGGCGGCGGCGCGGGTCGCGCCATTGGCGGCGGCGCCGGCCGAGCGACCGCTACGGGCGGAGCCACCCGCGCCGGTGGCGGCGGCGCAA
The DNA here is from genome assembly GCF_055811835.1 of Bradyrhizobium sp. WSM4874. Classification (NCBI taxonomy): domain Bacteria; kingdom Pseudomonadati; phylum Pseudomonadota; class Alphaproteobacteria; order Hyphomicrobiales; family Nitrobacteraceae; genus Bradyrhizobium; species Bradyrhizobium sp. WSM4874. The sequence goes on along the minus strand of NZ_JBVVPR010000002.1, from coordinate 66,911 downwards.
TACGCGGCGGAGGCGGAGGCGTCGGCCGCGCCACGGCCTGAGGCCGCGGTGGTGGTGCCGACGGCCGGGCAGCCTGGGCGGGAGCAGCGCTCGGCTGATGCTGCGGCCTGATCGGCTCCCGCGCCGCCGAGGGCGGCGGCGTGACCGGTCGTCCAATTGCGCCAGGAGGCGTGCGGGCAGCCGCCGGCGAACCAGCGGGCTCGCGGGTCGCGGACTTGCCATGGTCCCCAGGTCCGGTCCCGGGCGGGGCCTGTGCCACCGGCGGCTTCGGCAGTTGGCCGGGCACAGCGGCTGAGTTTGTCGGCGTGGCCGCAGTCGCCGGCGCGGCGGCGGTCGGCGCACCGGGATGAGCCGGCGGAGCGCCGGGAGTAGCAGTCGTCGGCGCCCCCGCAGGCGCTCCCGGACGGGTCGGCGGCGGTGCACCGGGTGCGGTGGCCGTCGGCTGCCCGGGTCTGCCGCCCGGCAATGGCCCGGCTCCCGCTGGCGGTGCAGGTGGGCCGCCATGGGTGCCGGGAACCGGCAGCGTGTTGGCTTGGGGCAGCTTGGCCGGCGGAGTGGCAGATGGACTGGCAGGCGGAGTGGTAGGCGGCGTACCGGTCGGCGCGACATTGGCCGGCCGCGCCGGAGGCGTTCCTGGCCTCGCCGTCGGCTGCATCGTCGCGCTCGGGGGCATCGGCGCCTTGCCCTGCTGGATCAGGGTGGCGCGCTGCACGGCCGCCTGCGGCATGGCTGGACCAGCCGGATTGGTGCGCCCGGCAATGGCCGGCGTGAGATTGCCCGGTCCGGCACCCGCCCCCACCGGCGGTGCCGGCGGCTGGTTGATCACCGTGTTGATGACCGTCCTGTTATGGATGTTCTGATAGATGATATTGTTCGGCGGCGGTGCGACATAGACCGGCGGCCTGACAAATACAGGAATCGGCACGAACATCGGCTGCGGCAGCACGAAGAGGCCGATCACCGGCATCGGCGGCGACAGCACGACGAAATCCGGCGGCGGCGGCGGCAGATAGTAGACCGGTGGCGGCGGAGGCGGCGCGAAACCAAAATCCGGATCGCTGAAATACAGCACGGGACGGTCGACATAGACCACCTCCTCCGGCGGCGGTGGCGGCACGTCGTAGTCGATCATCGCAAAGCTCGGCGGCGGCTCGGGCGGCGCGGTGAGGATCGCCAGGCGCCGGCGCGCATCCGCCGCATGCGGACCACGCGGATAGCGACGCAGATACGACCAATAGGCTTCCGGCGTGTCGGTGCGATAGGTCCGCCGCCATGTGATGGCCTCGCGGCGCGCCGCGACGATCACCATCACGCGCTTCGACAGCGGGTCGCCGGGATAGGCGGTGAGAAACTCTTCGTACGCAGGTAGTGTGTCGCGCGTGAGCGCGGCTGCATAGGCATCCTGCACGCCGAGATCGCGGATCGGCTTGTTGCGGATCGCGGCGACCTGGTCGGGCGCGGCCTCCGGCGGCGGCGCGTCAGGTCCGCGCTCGAAGAAAGAGAATGGCGCCGACATCTTCTGCTCGTTCCAGGGCACCTGCGCGCCCTTGCTGGCCTCGTTGACGCGCAGGCGAACGCGGTCGAACACCTCAGGCAGCGGCAGTCCGCCGGTGCGGATCATCTCCGCCAGCGATTGCGCATAGATGCCGTAAGGTCCGGGCTCCTCGGGCGCCACCGTGCCGGGCGCGGCGTTGAACGCGATCAGCATGTTGGCGTCGGGCTCGACCAGCGCAAGTCCGCCCGCGATCTGCTGGCCGCCCTCCACGAAGGGCTGCGCCCGCGCTGCGTCGAGCACGATGATGTTGGCCTTGAGCGGAACGGAAGCGAGCTGGCGGAGATAGTCGCCGATGCGCAGGCCTTCCGTCGGAATGTCGGTGTCGCGGGTGATGTTGGAATCGACCGGGATGAAGTAGTTCTCACCGGCGAGTTGCACGCCATAGCCGGCGAGATAGACCATCGCGACGGTGCCCGGTCCGGAGGCCTGCGCCTTCTGGATGAAATCGCGAAAGCTCTTGCGCAGCGTGTCGCCGTCGAGATCGCGGGCGCCGACGACGTCGAAGCCCGCCGCCTGCAGCGTCTGCGCGATCAGGCCGGCATCGTTTGCCGTCGTCGCCAGCGGCGACTTGGCATAGGCGCCGTTGCCGACCACGAGTGCGATACGCTTTTCCTGCTGCTGCGCACGCGCCGGATCCGGCACGCCGGCGGCCAGGACCGCGATCGGCAGGAGAAGGCAAATGAAGGCTCTGAGCGTCCCACGCATGGCTTGCTTGCCCGTTTTTGTTGTTGAGGTGCCGCCACGCATCAGACGCGCGGCCAGCTGAATGGCACTTGAACGAAAGGCTTCCAAATAACGAAGGCTTGGATTGAGGCGGTGGCATGGCACCCGGCATCAAGGCCAGGCGCCTGCGTCAGCCTCGCGACAACGAACCGGGCGAGACGGTCCGTCTCGTCAGATCTGCGCGATCAGGTCCACCGTTCCCGTCGTGAGCCGATAGATGCCGCCGACGACCTTCAGCTTACCCTGCTCCACGGCCGCATTGAGGATCGGCGCTGCCGACTTGAGCTTCGCGACATTGTCGATGACGTTCTGCCGGATCGCCTTGTCGAGGACGTCCCCACCCTGCTGCATCGCAGCCTTCGCTGCGGGCGCGATCGCATCGACCAGCGAGGGAATATGGCCCGGCGGCGGCTTGTTGTCCTTGATCGCCTTCAGCGTCGCATCCACCGCGCCGCAACTGTCATGGCCCAGCACCAGAATCAGCGGTGCGTTTAGCACGGCCACCGCGTATTCCATGCTGGCGATGGTTTCGGTGCCGGCAAAATTTCCTGCGACGCGGCAAACGAACAGATCGCCGCGGCCGGTGTCGAAGGCATATTCCGGCGCGATGCGCGAATCGGCACAGCTCAGCACGGCCGCGAACGGATTCTGTCCGCCGGCCAACGCCTCGCGCTCGTGCTTGAAATCGTGCCGCCGCGACACGCCGTCGACATAGCGCGCATTGCCTTCCGTCAGGCGCTTCAATGATGCGTCGGGCGACAGCACGTTCTGCGGCTTGGGCGGCGCCTTGGTCTCCTTGGCAAAGGCTCTGCCGGTCAGCGCGAGGCCGAGCGCCGAGGCACCAAACAACATCGCGGATCGTCGCGACGGCCCCGTGTTTCCCTGCAGAGCTTCAGAGCATTTGTCGCACATGTCGCGTTTCCTCCCGGCGAGGTGGACGATGGCATCGCCGCGATCATAGCCGCAATGACGTGACGAAACCACAACATCCGCAGGGAGCACGCACGACTTCAGCGCCGCCCCCTCGATCAGAGCTGCTGCACGTCCACGACGCCAGCGACTGCCTTGATGGCGCCGGCGATCTGCGGCGAGACCTTGAAGCGGCCGGGCAGCTTCATCTCGACCTCGGTCTCGAGGTCGAGCATCATGACCAGCGAGACCTCGCCGTCGCCGTTGGAGCGCGGCGCGGTGCCCGGACTGCCGACCTTCGGCGCGGCGCCGTTCGAAGCGGCCATGTCGGGGCCGGCGAGACGCTTGGCGATCGAGTCCAGGGGCTTGGTATCGCGCACGAAGATGCGCAGGCCCTTCTGCGTCTTGGCCGCGGCCTCGTCCAGCGGCTCGGCGTGCAGCACGCGCGCGCGGACATCCTCGCCCTGGAGCTCGGCGCCGAGCTGGAGCAGCACCGCGGCGCCCGGCTCCAGCACGTCGCGATATTGTGCGAGGCCTTCGGAGAACAGCACCGCCTCGAAGTGACCCGTGGGATCAGAGAGCCCCATGATGCCCATCTTGTTGCCGGTCTTGGTGCGCCGCTCCATCCGCGACACCACGGTGGCAGCGACCTTGCCGGCGGTGGCGCCGGTCTTCACCGCGCGCGAGAACTCGGCCCAGGACTGCACGCGCAGCCGCTTCAGCACGGTGGCGTAATCGTCGAGCGGATGTCCCGACAGGAAGAAGCCGATCGCGTCATATTCGCGGCGCAGCCGCTCGGCCGGCAACCAGGGCTCGATCTGCGGCAGCATGATGGTCGGCGCGTCGGCCGAGCTGCCGAACATGTCGTTCTGGCCGATGGTCGCAGCTTCGTTCGCCCGCTGGCATGCCGCGAGAATCGAATCTGCGCCGGCGAAGACCCGCGCCCTGTTCGGCTCCAGGGTGTCGAAGGCGCCCGCGGCGGCCAGGCTTTCGATGATGCGCTTGTTGATCGCGCGCGGCGACACCCGCGCGGCGAAGTCGGCGAGCGAGGTGAACAAGCCGTTTTTGGTCCGCTCCGCGATGATCTGCTCGACGGCCGCGATGCCGACGCCCTTCAGCGCCGCGAGCGCGTAGTAGATGGTCTTGTCGCCGACCTCGAAAGTCGCGCCGGAACGGTTGACGTTGGGCGGCTCGACCTTGATGCCGAGGCGCTGCGCCTCGGCGCGGAATTCGGACAGCTTGTCGGTATTGTTGAGATCGAGCGTCATCGACGCCGCGATGAACTCCACCGGGTAATGCGCCTTCATGTAGGCGGTGTGGTAGGACACCAGCGCATAGGCCGCCGCGTGGCTCTTGTTGAAGCCGTAGTCGGCGAATTTTGCCAGCAGCTCGAAGATGGTGTCGGCCTGCCCCTTCGGCACGCCGTTTTTCACTGCGCCTGCGACGAAGATCTCGCGCTGCTTCTCCATCTCGGCGCGGATCTTCTTGCCCATGGCGCGGCGCAGCAGGTCGGCGTCGCCGAGCGAATAGCCCGACATCACCTGCGCGATCTGCATCACCTGTTCCTGGTAGATGATGACGCCGAAGGTCTCCTTGAGAATCGGCTCCAGCACGGGGTGGAGATATTCCGGCTCCTCGTCGCCGTGCTTGCGCGCGCAATAGGTCGGGATGTTCGCCATCGGGCCCGGTCGATAGAGCGCGACCAGCGCGATGATGTCCTCGAAACGGTCGGGGCGCATGTCGACCAGCGCGCGCCGCATGCCCTGGCTTTCAACCTGGAACACGCCGACCACCTCGCCGCGCGCCAGCATCTGGTAGCTTTCGGCATCGTCGATCGGCAGCGTGGCGAGATCGACATGGATGTCGCGCGGCTTGAGCAGTTTGCACGCGACGTCGAGCACGGTCAGCGTCTTCAGGCCGAGGAAGTCGAACTTCACTAGGCCCGCCGGCTCGACCCATTTCATGTTGAACTGGGTCACCGGCATGTCGGATTTGGGATCGCGATACATCGGCACGAGTTCGCTCAGTGGGCGATCGCCGATCACGATGCCCGCCGCGTGCGTCGAGGCGTGACGGGTCAGGCCTTCGAGGCGCTGGGCGATGTCGAAGGCGCGCGCCACCACCGGGTCCTCGTCGCGGAACGCCTGGAGCTTCGGCTCGCTCTCGATCGCGGCGGCCAGCGTCACCGGCGCGGCCGGATTCTGCGGCACGAGCTTGGTCAGCTTGTCGACCTGGCCATAGGGCATTTGCAGCACGCGGCCGACGTCGCGGAGCACGCCGCGCGCCTGCAGCGTACCGAAGGTGATGATCTGCGCCACCTGGTCGCGACCGTAGCGCTCCTGGACGTACTTGATCACCTCGCCGCGGCGATCCTGGCAGAAGTCGATGTCGAAGTCCGGCATCGAGACGCGTTCCGGATTGAGGAAGCGCTCGAACAGCAGGCCGAACTTGATTGGGTCGAGGTCGGTGATGGTGAGCGCCCACGCAACCAGCGAGCCTGCGCCGGAGCCGCGGCCCGGCCCGACCGGGATGCCCTCTCCCTTGGCCCATTTGATGAAGTCGGAGACGATCAGGAAGTAGCCCGCGTACTTCATGCGCATGATGACGTCGAGCTCGAACGCAAGGCGCGCGCTGTAATCTTCTTCCGTCGTGCCTTGCGACAGGCCGTGCACGCGCAGGCGGTTGGCGAGCCCCTCCTCCGCCTGCCGCTTCAATTCGGCCGCCTCGACCGAGGCGGCATCGGAGCTTGCGGCAGCGCCGACCGTGAAGAACGGCAGGATCGGCTTGCGCGTCATCGGCCGGAACGAGCAGCGCTCGGCGATCTCGACCGTCGAGGCCAGCGCCTCCGGAATGTCGGCGAACAGCACCGCCATCTCGGCGCGGGTCTTGAAGCGGTGATCGGGCGTGAGCTGCTCGCGCTCGGTCTCCGCGATCAGCCGCCCGCCGGCGATGCAGAGCAGCGCGTCATGAGCTTCGTAATCGTCGGTCGCCGCGAAATACGGCTCGTTGGTCGCAACCAGCGGCAGGCCCTTGGTGTAGGCGATGTCGATCAGGTGGCTTTCGACCCGCCGCTCTTTCTCGGTGTTGTGGCGCTGCAATTCGATGTAGAGGCGGTCCCCGAACAGGCTGGCCAGACGCTCGCAGCGCGCCGCCGCGAGCTCGGTATAGCCGCCGGCAAGCGCCAGCGAGATCGGCCCGTCCGGACCGCCCGTCAGCGCGATCAGGCCTTCGGTCTCGCCTTCGAGCCAGTCGAACTTGATGTGGGGAGCATGAGTGTCGGGCGTCTCCAGGAACGCACGCGAGTTCAGTCGCATCAGGCTGCGGTAGCCGCGCTCCTGCGCGGCCAGCAGCACCACGCGCGAGGGCAAAAGCACGTTGCGCGCATTGGGATCCTGGTCGCCGAACTCGATCGCGATCTCGCAGCCGACGATCGGCTGGATACCGGAGCCCGCCATCTTGTCGGAGAACTCCAGCGCACCGAACATGTTGTCGGTGTCGGTCAGCGCCAGCGCCGGCTGATGATCTTTCTTCGCTAGCTCGGCGAGCTTGGCGATCTTGATCGAGCCCTTGAGCAGCGAATAGGCCGAGTGAACGTGAAGGTGGACAAATCCGGCGCTCGGCATGGTCGCGTGACGGCCTCTTGCAGATGGGATGGAGCGGTCGCCGGCACCGGAGGCATCCTGCACTCGCCCGGCCGACTCGCCTCACAATGGTGGGGCGTCACGCTGCCAGAGTCCACGCCGGAGCGGCCGATCGGCCGCGTCGTCCTGCTTTTCCCCAACCTGGCCCGCGCCTAGAGCTGCGGGAGTACCTGGGCCCAGATCGCGATCATTCCGACAAACAGCGCAATCGACGCCAACGCGGCGGCTTCTTCGACGAAAATCCTGAACATGGCTTGCTCCATGGTGAGAACGTATGAAGAACATTGTTCTCATTTCGTTCTCAGGAGTCAAGCTATCTCGACCATCTCCGAATAGAATGGTTAACCCGCTGAATTTGAACAACAAAAAAGCCCCGGCCGATGGCCGGGGCTTTCGCCGACCGCTCGAAGTCGAGCGATCGATATCAGGCTTCTACTCAGTAGCGGCCGAGGCTCGGGCCACCGAACTTGTAGTTCAGGCGGACGAGGCCCATGTCGACGTCCTGACGGATACGATCGGTCGAGGGCACCAGCGCGAAGGTGACGTCCTTGTCCTGCAGGAAGATGTGGTTGTACTCGACGCCAACCGACCAGTTCGGCGCGAAACCGTACTCGAGGCCGGCACCGACCGTGCCACCCCAACGGGTCTGATCGTTCGAGGACAGCAGGGCGCCGCCCAAGGTCGAGACTTCATACTTGGTGCCGGCGACAGCCGCACCGCCCTTGGCGTAAACGAGGACGTTATTCCAAGCGTAGCCGATCTGACCGGTGATCAGACCGAACGAGTCGATCTTGGAGCGGTTGCGGGTCGCGAACAGCGCGCTGACGTTGTCGCCCGAGAAGTCGGCCCAGTTGCCCTGACCTTCGATGCCGAACACCCACTGGCCCGACTGCATGCGATAGCCGATCTGGCCACCGACCGTGCCGCCCGTCGCATCGTGCGAACCCTCGCGGCCACCGCCGACGAGATCCCAGGTCGAATGGGCGGAACCGCCGCCGCCGTTGATACCGATGTAGAAGCCGCTCCAGTCGTAGATCGCGGCAACCATCGCCGGCGCCTTGGTGTAAGGCCGCGCAGCGAGGTCAGCAGCCACCGCCGGTGCAGCCGCGCCGAGCGCGACAAGGCTCACAGCAGCAAGCAACAGATTCTTGTTCATTTGATTCCCGTTCCAGTTTCGTCGTTAGGCCCCCGGGCCGTGGCGTCGTCATACCAGCGCTCGACGGAATTGCTGTAACCTCGACGCCACAGTTCGCGCCAAAGGATCGCGCTTCATTAATGAAGATTTACCAACGCGCGCCGGAAACCCTTTGAAGCAAGTGTTTTCATGAGTTCCATTGTGGACTACACGACATCTGCGGCACGCGCGCGTGACAACGTCGCGCGCACGTTCGCGTGATTGGAGAATCGAATGCGCAGACGAATTGCTCTCCCCATTGTCGCCATATTTTCGCTCGCCCTCGCCACATTTGGGATCACGCTCGGCGCAAGCGTGCCCGCGCGCGCGTTCGGGACCCACCATGCCTTCTGCCTCACCGGCGATGAATGGCCGGGGCTCAGCAATTGCACGTTCGACACTTACGCGCAGTGCCAGGCGAGTTCGTCGGGCCGCGCCCTCACCTGTATTGCGAACCCGTATTTCGCAGGCCAGAGCGACGATCCCTATGCGTACCAGAACAGGCCCCGCGCGCAGGTGCCGGGTTATTCACCCGGTTACTACGTGCCGCGCTGAGATGCGCCGCGCTCGCCCGATTGCAGCGGACGAGCAATCAAGAAGCACGGTGTTCGCGTCGTGGCTCACAAATTCGGGACGCTGATATGCGGCCTGCCCTGCGTTGAGATTGCAGCGTTGACGCCGACCGATCCGGGTTTAACTACGACAGACAAATCTTGCAGGGGTGGCGACGTTCGCTGGGCTGGTTCCCGTTAACGCCACCATTGCAGGACAAATGACGACATCGAAGCAAGCGACATCGCAGCAAGCGACCTCGCCCCGCGCGACCGCGGCATCCACGCCCCCTCATCTCGCCATCGTCCTGTTCTCGCTCGCGATGGGCGGCTTTGCGATCGGAACCACCGAATTCGCATCGATGAGCCTGTTGCCGTTTTTCGCCGCCGACCTCGGGGTCGACGAGCCGACCGCGGGACACGCGATCAGCGCCTACGCGCTCGGCGTCGTGCTGGGCGCGCCGCTGATCGCCGTGCTCGGCGCACGGTTGGCGCGGCGCGCGCAGCTATTGATCTTGATGGCCGTGTTCGCGGTCGGCAATGCCCTCACCGCGCTGGCGCCTGGCTTTGGCTCGATGATCGCGGCGCGTTTTCTCTCGGGATTGCCGCATGGCGCCTATTTCGGCATCGCCGCGCTGGTCGCAGCGTCGCTGGTCCCTCAACATCGTCGCTCGCAGGCGATCGGCCAGGTGATGCTGGGCCTGACCGGCGCCACCATCGTCGGTGTGCCCCTGGCGAATCTGATTGGGCAGGCGATCGGCTGGCGCGCGAGCTTCGGCCTCGTGTCGGTGCTGGCGTTGCTCACGGTGCTGCTGTGCGCCTTGTTCGCGCCGCGCGACAAGGCTGGCCGGTCCGATCCGCTGCGAGAGCTCGGCGCGCTGCGAAGCGGCCGCGTCTGGATCACGCTGGCGATCGGCGCCATCGGCTTCGGCGGCATGTTCGCCGTCTACACTTATCTCGCGACGACGCTGATCGAGGTGACCAAGGTCAGCCCCACGCTCATACCGCTTTTTCTGGCCGTGTTCGGCATCGGCGCGACGCTCGGCAATCTGTTTGTGCCGCGCTTTGCCGACCGCGCGCTGATGCCGACGGCGGGAGCCATCCTGCTGTTCTCAGCGGTCGCGCTGCTGGTGTTTCCGCTCGCCGCCGGCAATCCCTGGGCGCTGGCGGCAGACGTCTTCGCCATCGGCGCCGGCGTCTCGCTCGGAGCCATCCTCCAGACGCGGCTGATGGACGTCGCGGGAGATGCGCAGGCGCTCGCCGCCGCACTCAACCATTCGGCGTTCAATACCGCCAATGCGCTCGGTCCGTTTCTCGGCGGCCTCGCCATTCGCGAGGGGCTGGGCTGGACCTCCACCGGTCCCGTCGGCGCCGCGCTGGCGGTTCTGGGTTTCCTGATCTGGATTGTCGCCTATCGTGACTCCAAATCTGCCCCGGTCGATATCAGCAGGAAGCAACGCAGCCCCACCGAAGAATCCTCCGGCGAGACGTGCACCGCCACTGGCGCCGGATGATCGAAGCCGTTCGGATGCTGCCCGAGATCCGGTGGCTTGAGGACGCCTTCTTAACCAGCCATCGTCACGATCAACGGTCCGCTTCGCGTGGCGATCACGGTGTGCTCGTATTGAACGGTCGGCGCCTCGGGGCTGCTGTAGAGCGTCCATGGATCATCGCCATCCTGTGCCCATTCGGCGCCCAGGGACAGGAACGGCTCCACGGTGAACACCAGGCCTTCGCTCATGACGCGGCGTTCGGAGCGGTCGGGCCATGTTGCGATCTCCGTCGGCTCCTCGTGGAGCGACAGGCCGACGCCGTGACTGGCAAGGTTCCTGACCAGGCTGTAACCGTTCTTCCGCGCAAAGGTCCCGATGGCCTGACCGATTCCGGCGATCGGCTTGCCGGCTCCAACCTGCTGCAGGCCCGTCCACATCGCGCGCCGGCCATCCCTGCAAAGACGTTCAACCGCGCGGGTTGCGGGTGGAACGGCGAACGACGCTCCCGTATCCGCAAAGAAGCCGTGCTTCTCGGCTGATACGTCGATGTTCACGAGATCCCCGCGCGCGATCCGCCGATCGCCGGGAATGCCATGAGCGATCTCCTCGTTCACGCTGATGCAGGTCGCCCCGGGAAAGTCGTAGGCCAGCTCCGGAGCCGAACGTGCGCCGGCAGCCTCCAGCAATGTTCGCCCGATCTGGTCGAGCTCGGAGGTGGTCATGCCCGGCTCGAGCGCCTTCCCCATTGCCTCCAGGATGGCGACGATGCGCCCGATCTCTTTCAGGCGCGCGAGGTCGTTGTCATCCGAGATTGTCATGTCATGCTCTTCCGAAAGCCGGGACATAGCCCTTGTGAAGGCGGCTTGCAAACGGAAGAGATCGTTTCCAAAACGCGTTCAGATATCGTCGAGCAAGCTGCGGACTTTGGCAGCCAGGTCGTCGATGGCGAAGGGCTTGGGAAGCAGATGCTTGCCGGCATCGAGCACGCCATTGTGAACGATTGCATTGCGCGTGTAGCCGGTGGTGAACAGCACCTTCAGCTCCGGGTATCGTTTCGACAGCTCGGCCGCAAGCTCGGCGCCCGTCATGTCGGGCATGACGACATCCGTGAACAGCAGATCTGGGACGAAGCCATTTTCGATCGTCCTGATCGCCTCCTTGGCGCTGGCTGCCTCGATGACGGTGTAGCCAAGTTCGCGCAGGCTCTCGGAAGACATGCTGCGGACGCGCTCGTCGTCTTCCACGACGAGAATGGTTTCGTTCTGATGGCTTGCACCGGCAGGTATCTCTTCCTGCGACGGATCTGAGCCCGCCTCCTCGCCGGCGAAGCGTGGCAGGTAGATCTTCACGGTCGTGCCAACATCGACTTCCGAGTCAATTTTGACATGGCCGCCCGACTGCCGCACGAAACCATAGACCTGACTGAGGCCGAGGCCGGTGCCCTTGCCCACGACCTTGGTCGTAAAAAACGGATCGAACACCTTGCCGAGCACATCGGCCGGAATTCCCGTGCCGTTGTCCGTCACGGCCACGAGAACGTACTGCCCGGGTGCGAGTGCGTACTCGCGAGCATACATTCGATCGATCGAGGCGTTGCTGGTTTCTATCGTCAGCCTGCCGCCCTTTTGCATGGCATCGCGCGCATTGACCGCGAGATTGATCATCGCGCTCTCGAGCTGGGCCGGGTCTGCCTTGACTCGCCAGAGGCCAGCCGCCAGCACCGTCTCGAGGCGGATAAGCTCGCCAAGCGATCGCTCGAGCAGCTCGCTCATCCCGCCGACCATCTTGTTGATGTCCACGACCTCAGGCGCGAGAGGCTGCTGGCGCGAGAAAGCGAGCAGCCTTTGCGTCAACGTGGCGGCGCGATTTGCACCGTCGATGGCGCCCTCGATGAAGCGGTCTACGCTGACCTCTCCCCTGCCGAGCCGCCGCTTGGCAAGATTCAGGCTGCCGAGAATCACGGCCAGCATATTGTTGAAGTCGTGGGCTATACCTCCGGTCAATTGTCCGACGGCTTCCATCTTCTGGGATTGCCGCAATTGCTCTTCGGCTTTCATGCGTTCGGCGATTTCGTCGGCAACACGTTGCTCCAATCCGGCATTGAGCGCCTCGAGCCGGGTCAAGAGCTGGGCATTGTCGATAGCGGTGGCGGCATGGCCGGCAATACCAAGCAAGGCGGCCTCGTGCTCTGCCTGAAATTTACCCGTCTCGGCGTGACCGAAGAAAAGTCCGCCGAGGACTTCGCCGGTTCGCGAGATCACAGGGACCGCCAGGTAGGATCGGACCGGAAGATGGCCCTCGGGCATGCCTTTCCGCGGCGCGTTCTTGCCATAGCGGGGGTCCTGCAGGATGTCGTCGGACCTCACCACGCCAGAGCCCTCGAAGGTCGGGCCAAAGACGGCGGTGTTGCGGGGCATCGGAAAGTTTTCAAACGCGGATCGCGGCGCACCCGACAGCGAATACAGCATGTAGCTGCCGCCATCCGGCGCCAGAACGTTGTAGAAAAAGGCGCCGAATTGAGCACCTGTGAGTCCGACGCCGGCATCCGTCACAATCTGGACGATCTTGTCGAGGTCGCGTTCGCGAGAGACCGAAGTCCCGGTATCGTTCAGTATTCTGAGATGACGCTCGGTTTTCTTTTGCGCGGTGATATCAAGTACCGTTCCGATGAACCGAACAGCCTGACCGTTGGCGAAGATGGCTTGACCGGTCGCGGCTATCCAGCGTTCGACCCCATCCTCGATGCCAATGGTTCGGTATTCCATATTGTAGTGTGCCGGCGCGTGCGGCGTCAGCGCTGCGGACACCGCCTCGTGGGCGCGCTGCCTGTCCTCGGGATGAAGGCCCTTCAGGAACGTCCCTTCATAGCTGGCTTCGGCGTCCGGCGGTAAACCGAATACCTCCTTGCAGCGGCTGTCCCATCGAAGGACGTTGTTGACCGGGTCGTAGTCCCAGGTGCCGATACCAGCCGCGTTGTTCGCAAGCGTCAGTCGTTCGGCGGCTTCCCGCGCTGCCTGTTCCGATCGGACGCGCTCAATGTGGGCCCACGATCGCTCGGTCACCTCGGTGAGCAAGGCGAGTTCGCGCGGCGTCCACTGGTGCGGGCCCCGATGATGAATGGCCATCAAGGCGGTAAGTCGTCCTTCTTTCACCAGGGGCATGCAGATCGTCGAACCGATCCCGATGTTCTGGAAAGTGGCGGCCTCCTCAGGCGCAAGCTCCTTCAAATTGTCATTGATGATCAGGGGCCTGCCGGCGCCGAGCTCTCGCACCGCCTTCTTGCCGAAGTCAGCCAGACTGTAGTGACCGATGATATGCATTGCGCCCGGCGCCGCCCAATCTCCGCGTATGGTGAAGCCGTCCTGGTCCGCATCCATGTCGGCATAGGCGCAGTTCGAGACGCCGAGATGCTGGCCGACCATTTTGGTCGTGACCGCCATCACGCCGTCGGCATCGCGAGTCCTGGCCGTCTCCTTGTTGAGCGCGTCCAGGAAAAGAAGCCGGGCTTCGTTCTCCCGAACAGCCGTCTCCGCGCGGCGGCGCTCGACGGCCGTGCGCGTCCGCTCGGCAACATCGCGAATAAGCTCCAGCTCTTCGGAGCTCCATTCGCGCGGCCTGGCATCGTTCAGATACAGCAGCGCCACGACCCCGTCGGGCTCCGAGATCGGCATGTTGACGAGCGCGCGCGCAGAGATCGCCTCGAGGGCCTCGGCACGATCGCCGACGCGAGGGTCTTTTTCCGCATCGGCACAGATGACGGTCTCGCCGCGCTTGAGGTCTTCGATGTAGCTGCCATAGTCGCGGAAGCGCAGCACGCCTGCGAGGCTCAGGATGCCCGGTGCGTTCCAGTCGCGGACAATGGTGATGGTCTCGGCTGAGGTATCGACCGTGCCGTAGCCTGCCCTGCTGACGTTTAGGCTGCGGCCAAGCAGCTCCGCCGCAGCATAGGCGAGATCGTCGGGATTGTTGATCTCTCGGATGTAGTCGCCGAGCGTGGCTAAGACGGAATTGCGATCGGCCGAGCGGACCCCGGTCGCTGTCGTCATTGGTCTTCCCCTGCCACTTCCCTAACTCCACGATGAGCTAGCTGTTTGATCGTCCCGCTACTGTTCGCTTCGACCCCAGGTAGCCCGCCTGAACTTCGAAGTGATGCAGACGGGTCGCGCAAATTATCTGCGCGATAACCGCATGATCGCATTTAGGTTCCCGTCGGTACCGTCCCTTGGGAGACTGCCGTTCTGGCCAGCTCCATCGGGCCCCCTGATTGCCAATCCAGACGTCGCGGACAGACCCGTGCGGACGCGCGACCGCAAGTTGTGGCAGCGCGGATCGTCGTGTAGCATCAATGTCTGCTTTTCACCCCGCGTGGTCCCCGTCGTTTCATGCTCGCCCGGCGTCATGCGCGTCGGTGACGCCGACTCCGAATAACCCTGGCCGGCCATTCAGCGGCCGAACGCCAGCGCAACGCCTCCGGCCGCACCGGCGCCATAAACCAACGTGGCAAAGCCCGAACACCGCGCCGAAGGGCTCAGCTCTGCCAGGGCGTGTTGCGGATGCGAGTGCACGCGTTCGGCTTGCGAAATGTGGGATCGTGATCTTCGATGTAATCGAAATTGACCGTGCCAAACGTGGTCTGCGGCTTCTTCAAGGCTGAGCAGGTTTGTATCTGAAGGAAGTCATTCTTGAAATCACCGCGCGGAAATGCGGTGGTCACCTGGTTGCGCTGCTCTGGCGTGTACTCATCATAGCCAATCCCCACGACGTCGACCAAAACGCCCGCATTCGTGAGAGCGATTTCCGGCCGCATGTATTGTGGAATTCCAGGCGTCGTATGTAACGCGATCGCCTCCCAAACCAGATCGGCTTTTGGCTCGTCAATGCCGTGCCCCCTCAGAAATGCGCGGGCGGCATCGGCGCCATCAACTTCAAATCGCTTGGTCTGCGTGTGGTAATGGTCGACGAGCCCGAGATCGTGGAACAGCGCCGCGATGTAGAGCAGCTCGGGATCGAATTTTAGATTTTGCCGATGTCCCTTGATCGCGCCGAACACAAAGACGCGGACCGAGTGATTGAACAACATGTCGTTTTCGTACTGGCGCACCAGCTCGGCGGCCTCTCGTGCGATCTTGCTGTCGGGAATCTTCACGCCGGAAATTGCAAAGGTCATTTCAAGCTCCTGCCTTGCATCTCTGAGATCTCAGGACATCCTTCGCAGTCGAAGGCATGTGTTTACCCTCTTGCCGTCTGGCACCGCGGTCAGGCTGCCATCTCCTCCTTCGCGGCCTGTGGCGTATTTCGGAAGCTGATTGCCATGCGATTGTACGCGTTCATCAGGCCGATCGCGATGGTGAGATCGACGAGCTCGCGCTCCTCGAAGACGGCGCGGGCAGCCTCGTAAGCTTGATCCGGGATGCCGGTTTCAGCCACACGGGTCACCGTTTCAGCCCATGCGAGGGCGGCACGCTCCCGCTCGTCGAAGAGATGACCGCCTTCCGCCCAGGCCTGCACCAGCGCGATCTTTTCGATCTTCTGTCCGCTCTTCAGCAGATCGCGCGTGTGCATGTCGAGGCAGTAGGCGCAATTGTTGATCTGCGAAATGCGCAGATAGACCAGAGTGACAAGCGTTGCAGGAAGATTGCTCTGCATGACATAGCCGTAGACGCCGCCGAGCGCTTTCATCCCTGCGGGTGCGATGCGGTCGTAATCGAGACGCTTAGCCATTTTCATACTCCATGATCGGTTCTGTTCGGCGGCTGTCGCCGCGTACTTTCCTTGTCCGATAAATGTCCCCGCGCTGGTCTACAAAATAGCACCAGGAATGGACAAACATCGTGTACTACGGAGGCATGGTCAAACCGCTGCGGCTGGAGCTCGATCGATCTGCGAAGACGCCATTGGCGGAACAAATCCGCAGAGGTATCGGAGCTGCCATCGAGAGCGGCGTGCTCGCGCCGGGAGCTCGTCTGCCGTCCTGGCAGGATTTGGCGGCTCAGCTGGGTGTCGCGCGCGGCACCGTGCGTTCGGCTTACGAAAAGCTCTCATCCGCGCAACTGATCGTCGCGTCGCGCGCGACCGGAACGCATGTTGCGGATCGACCCGCCTTTACTCCTCGGCAGGAAGCAGCTCCCCACCCCGGTTCGTTCATGGAAATGTACCAGGAGCTCACTGCGGGACCGGCCATTTTCCAGATGGGTGTGCCCGCTCACGAGACCTTTCCTGCCAAGCTGTTCTCGAGGATGCGCACGCGGGCGGTGCGCGCGGAGACGAGCGCGCCGGCCATCTACAGGGATCCCCGCGGCGAGCTGGAATTGAGGCGCGACATCGCTGCGTATCTCGCGCTGGCGAGGGGTATCGAATGTGCACCGTCGCAGATCATCATCACGGCCGGCTTCAGCAGCGGGCTCGGACTGGCACTCCGGGTTCTCTGTCTCGAGCAGAAAAAGGTCTGGATGGAGGACCCGGGCTTCCCCTTCACAAGGCACGGCCTTGAGCTTGCAAGGTTGTTGATCACGCCGATCCCGGTCGACGCGGACGGCATCGACGTCGGTTACGGCCTGAAACACGCTCCCGATGCAGCATTGGTCGTCGTGACCCCCGGACAGCAGGCACCGCTTGGCTCCACATTGTCGCTGGCAAGACGTTCACGTCTGCTCGACTGGGCAGCCCAGGAACGGGTCTGGGTGATCGAGGACGACTATCTGAGCGAGCTTCAGCTGAAGGGCCGGGCCACACCTGCGCTCGCCTCTCTCGATCGTTTCGGCCGCGTCATTCACATCGGGTCTTTCAGCAAGACCCTGACTCCTGCGTTGCGGTTGGGCTTCGTCGTTGCACCCGCCTCTCTGGCATCCCGTTTTGCCGAGGTTGCGGCATGCCTCGCTCCGGCCCCCGGGCCCTCCGTACAGATCGCAACCGCCGAATTCATCCGCGACGGCCACTATCTACGGCATCTTCGACGCACGAAGCGGGCCTATGCCGCGCAAGGCGATGCGCTGCTGAAATATTTGAAGGCACGCGCCAAGGACGTCGCGAAGGACGTTGCGATCGCCGGATTGGCCGCGGTCTTGAGACTGCCGGACGGAACCTCCGACGTCGCGATCGCGAGGGAAGCGGCATCGTTTGGATTGGCGCCCACGCCCCTGTCGCTATGGCATGCGTCTGCGGCCTCGGCGCGATCCGGCCTGTTGCTGGGCATCGCCACATCGCCCCATAAGAGGATCGAGGCCTCCTGCGATCGGCTGCTTCAGATCATCGACCGTCATACATGACGAGCTCGGGCCCTATGCTTCCGCAATCTACACGGGCGTATAGATCACCAGCTTCAGCGCCGGATCGTCATTGGCCTGAAAGCTCGTGTGCTCGAACCGGAGCACGCCCTTGGTCGGATGGTTCATGGTCTTGAGGCCTGCGGCAGTGCTGCGGATCTCGTGTGCTTCCCACCATTTGACGAATTCCGGACTGCCCTGGCGCAGCCGCGTCAGCAATTCCGTAAAGGCGGGATCGCCGGCCCAGACGTCGTGAGTGGTGCGAAACATCGCGACCATACGCTTGGCCACATCGGCCCAGCCCGCGCCGTAGAATTTTCGCGTGCGCTTGTTGGTCATCATCAAGAGCAGCGTGTTGCGATCCTCCTCGGGCAACCGGCCAAATGCGAAGACCTCCTCGGCGGCGGCGTTCCAGGCCAGCACGTCCCAGCGCCGCCCGGTGATGTAGGCCGGATGCGGCAGGCTCTCGATCAGGCGCCGTATGGGCGGCGGCACCACCTCGCGCGCAAACGCGCCCCTCACGCCGTCGCGTGCCAGCGCCTTAAGGTGCGCATGCTCGGTCTTGCTAAGGCGCAACGCGCGCGCCAGCGCATCGACAGTCGTGACCGAAGGGCTGACGGTGCGGCCCTGTTCGAGCCGGATGTACCAGTCGACGCCGATGCCGGCGAGCTGCGCGACCTCCTCGCGGCGCAGGCCCGCCGTGCGGCGCCGCCGGCCGGCGGGAAGCCCGACCGTCTTCGGCGACAGCTTTTCGCGGCGGGAGCGGAGGAAGTCGCCGAATTCGACGCGGCGTGGGTCGGCCATATTGACATGCCTCGATGGAGGGCCCGTGGAATACTAGGATAATACCAGGCCTTTCTGGCCCTGGAAAGGCGGCGCATATGGGTGTCACCCGAACATGAGGTGACCACCATGAAAGCCGCCGTACTCAAATCCCTGGGATCTCCGCTCGTCATCGAGAATGCACCCGAACCGGTGCTCGGGACCGGCGAGGTCATCGTGGACGTCGTCGCCACGCGCGTGCTGTCCTACATGAACGAGGTTTTCAGCGGGGCGCGCAACTATGCGCTCGACCTGCCGATTATCCCGGGGCCTGGCGGCATCGGCCGGGTCCGCGCCATCGGCCCGGACGCGACGAAGCTCAGCGTTGGCGACTGGGTGTTCTGCGACCCGACGGTGCGCTCGCGCGACGACGCCGCAGCGCCCGACATTGCCCTGCAAGGACTCACTGCCCCCGGTGCCGGCGCCATGCGCCTGCAACAGCATTTTCGCCACGGCTCGTTTGCCGAGCAGATGAGGGTGCCGACGGAGAATGTCAAACGGCTCGGCACGATCACGCCGGAGGACGCCACGCGATGGTGTGCGCTGGGGACGCTGCTGGTGCCCTATGGCGGCTTCCTTGCCGCCAACCTTCAGCCCGGCGAGACCGTGCTAGTGAGCGGCGCCACCGGCAATTTCGGCAGTGCGGCCGTCTCGGTCGCGCTCGCGATGGGCGCGGCCTGCGTGGTCGCGCCCGGCCGCAACGACAAGATCTTGGCCGACCTCGTCCGCCGCTTCGGCGATCGCGTGAAGCCAGTCAGGCTCTCCGGCAATGAGGACGACGACCGCGAGAGCATGAAGCGCGCGGCGCCCGTGCCGATCGACTGCGTGCTCGACATCATGCCGCCCTCGGTGAGCACGAATGTAGTGCGCGCGGCGATCATGACGGTGCGCGCATACGGCCGCGTCGTGCTGATGGGTGGTGTCGGCATGGCGGGCGGCGCGGGCCTCGAGCTGCCCTACCCCTGGATCATGCGCAACTGCATCAGCATCCACGGCGTCTGGTTGTATCCGCCGGATGCGGCAAGCCGCCTGATCGCGCTGGTGCGCGCGGGACTGCTCAGGTTGGAGGAGTACGAGGCCACCGCCTTCGATCTCGACCACGCCAACGAGGCGGTGGACCATGCCGCCGCCAATGGCGGACCGTTCAAATTGACGGTGATCCGGCCTTGAGCACCCCGAGGAACGCCATTTTTTTCGTCAGTCCGGCCAAGCACTTGGCTACTGTGCATGGGGTTGTTTTCGCGTTTTTTATTCGAGCTCGACCACCTGGCCGTTCGACAGCGACACGCGGCGGTCCATGCGGCCGGCGAGTTCCATGTTGTGGGTCGCGATCAACATGGAGACCTTGGTCGCCTTGACGAGTTGCATCAGGGCCTGGAAAACGTGGTCCGCGGTGTGCGGATCGAGATTGCCGGTCGGCTCGTCCGCAAACAGCACCCGCGGAGCATTGGCCACAGCGCGCGCGATCGCAACGCGCTGCTGCTCGCCGCCGGACAGCTCGGACGGGCGGTGCGTGATACGCTCGCCGAGGCCGAGATAGCCGAGGATCTCCTTGGCGCGCTTGACGCTCTCGGACTTTTTGAGGCCGCGGATCATCTGCGGCATCATGACGTTCTCCAGCGCCGAGAACTCCGGCAGCAGCCGGTGCGACTGGTAGACGAAGCCGATGTCGGTGCGGCGAAGCTGGGTGCGCTCGATGTCGGGCAGCTGCGAGGTCGGCGCGCCGTTGACGTAGACCTCGCCGGAATCGGGCGCTTCCAACAGACCAGCAATGTGCAGCAGCGTCGACTTGCCCGAACCTGACGGCGCCACCAGCGCGACGGACTGGCCCGCCCACAGCGCGAGCTTGGCGCCGTCGAGGATCGTCAGCGGCACCTCGCCCTGCAAGTACTGGCGCTTTATCTCGTGGAGATAAATGACCGGTACATCTTCCGCCCCCTGCTGCTCCATCAGCCCCTCACTCGTACCGCAGCGCTTCGACGGGATCGAGGCGCGCGGCGCGCCAGGACGGATACAGCGTCGCCAGGAACGACAGCGTCAGCGCCATGATCACGACGGCCGAGGTCTCGCCGATGTCGATCTCGGCGGGCAGCTTCGACAGGAAATACAGCTCTGGCGAAAACAGCTCGGTGCTGGTCAGCCAGGACAGGAATTGCCGGATCGACTCGATGTTGAGGCAGATCACCAGCCCGACGATGAATCCGACCATCGTACCGACCACGCCGATCGAAGCGCCCGTGATCAGGAAGATGCGCATGATCGAGCCTTGCGAGGCCCCCATCGTGCGCAGGATCGCGATGTCGCTGCCCTTGTCCTTCACCAGCATGATCAGGCCGGAGACGATGTTGAGCGCCGCGACCAGCACGATCATGGTGAGGATCAGGAACATCACGTTGCGCTCGACCTGGAGCGCGTTGAAAAAGGTCGAGTTGCGCTGGCGCCAGTCTACCAGGAACACCGGCCGGCCCGCCGCCTCCGTCACGGCCTGACGAAACGCGACGATCTGATCCGGATTGGTGGTGAAGACCTCGATCGAGGTGACGTCGTTGCTGCGGTTGAAATAGGCCTGCGCCTCCGCCAGCGGCATGAAGACGAAGCCGAGATCATACTCCGACATGCCGATCTCGAACACCGCGGCGATCTTGTACGGTTTGATGCGCGGCGTCGTGCCCATCGGGGTGACCGCGCCCTTCGGCGCCACCAGCGTGATGCTGTCGCCGGCGTGCAGCGACAACTGGTCGGCAAGGCGCCGGCCGATCGCGACCCCCTGCCCGTCGTCAAAACCCTCGAGCGAACCCTGCTTGATGTTCTTGGCGATCGAGGTGAGATTGTTGAGATCGTCGGAGCGGATGCCGCGCACCAGGACGCCGGAGGCGTTCCACGGCGATGACGCCAGCGCCTGGCCGTCCACCACGGGCGCTGCGAGCCGGATACCCTGGACCTGGCTGAGGCGGTCGGCGACGTCCTTCCAGTCGGTCAGCGGCGATTCCAGCGGCTGGACCAGGATGTGGCCGTTGAGCCCGAGGATCTTGTCGAGCAGCTCCTTGCGGAAGCCGTTCATGACGGCCATGACGATAATCAGCGTCGCCACGCCCAGCATGATACCGAGGAAGGAGAACCCGGCGATGACCGAGATGAATCCCTCCTTGCGGCGCGCCCGTAAGTAGCGCGCCGACAGCATCCACTCGAATGGCGCAAAAGGCGCGGTTTGAACGGTTTCGGTCATGGTCTCATCCATCGCTCGATAGTCCCATGATTCGGGGTCAAATGTGGCCGGATTGGCGGCCGCGATCTCGGGCGATGAACAATATTCAGCCGACCAGCCTTATCAGCCCACAAGTCTTGCGACCGCGTCCGCAGGCGACATGGTCTCGCGGGCGCCGTCACTTCGCCGCTTGAGCTCGATCTTGCCGTCGGCAAGCCCTTTCGGCCCGATCATGATCTGCCATGGGATGCCGATCAGGTCGGCGGCGGCGAATTTGGCTCCGGCCCGCTGGTCGGTGTCGTCGTAGAGCACGTCGACGCTCTTGGCGGACAGCTCCGCATAGAGCTTCTCGCAGGCCGCATCGACCGCGGCATCGCCCTGCTTGAGGTTGAGAATCGACACGCGGAACGGGGCAACGGCCTCCGGCCATTTGATGCCGGCATCGTCATGACAGGCCTCGATGATGGCCCCGAGCAGGCGCGAGACGCCGACGCCGTAGGAGCCGCCATGGATCGGCACGTCGACACCGTCGGGGCCCGCCACCAGCGCCTTCATCGCGTCGGAATACTTCGTGCCGAAGTAGAAGATCTGCCCGACCTCGATACCGCGGGTATTCACCCGCTTGTCCGCGGGCACTTCCTGCTCGAAGCGCGCGGCGTCGTGAACATCTTCCGTCGCCGCATAGACCGAGGTCCATTGCTTGATGATCGGCGTCAAATCACTCTCATAGTCGACGTCCTCGCCCGGCACCGGCAGGTCCAGCACGTCGCGATTGATGAAAACGCCGGATTCGCCGGTCTCGGCGAGCACGATGAACTCGTGGCTGAGATCACCGCCGATCGGCCCGGTCTCGGCGCGCATCGGGATCGCCTTCAGCCCCATCCGCGCGAAGGTGCGCAAATACGCCACGAACATCTTGTTGTAGGCGACGCGCGCCGCGGCCTCGTTGAGGTCGAACGAATAGGCGTCCTTCATCAAGAACTCGCGGCCGCGCATCACGCCGAAGCGCGGACGCTGCTCGTCGCGGAATTTCCATTGAATATGATAGAGATTCAGCGGCAGGCTCTTGTAGGACTTCACATAGGCGCGGAAGATCTCGGTGATCATTTCCTCATTGGTCGGTCCGTACAACAGCTCACGCTTGTGCCGGTCGGCGATGCGCAGCATCTCGGGGCCATAGGCATCGTAGCGGCCGCTCTCGCGCCAGAGATCGGCAAGCTGGAGCGTCGGCATCAACAGTTCAAGCGCGCCGGCGCGGTCCTGCTCCTCGCGCACGATCTGCTCGATCTTCTTCAAGACGCGGAAGCCGAGTGGCAACCAGGCATAGATGCCGGCGGCCTCCTGCCGGATCATGCCGGCACGCAGCATCAGCCGATGCGAGACGATCTCCGCCTCTTTCGGATTTTCCTTCAGAATGGGCAGAAAGAACCGCGACAACCGCATGGCAATACTCGAGGAATCAGTGACGGCTTGCAGTGAAACCGGATTGGGAGCCAAAACACAAGACCGGGAATGAGGAAAACCCGCTAACACAGCGGAATTCCTGTCATTTTCCGTCGACTTCAGATTCGACATGATGTGCCGAAGAGCGCGATTCAGGGCGCTGCCACCTCGAGTTCGTCCTCCAGCGTGATCTTCTCGAAATCGCTCACCAGAGCGTCGATCCGCACATGCCAGCGGCCCGCAAAGGGCAGCTCGACCTTGCGCACGTGCCAATAGCGGTCCGGCCCGCGCGAGGCGTTCCGCTCCATCGGCTCAATGCCGCGTTCGGGCAGGCTCAGCGTCAGCGTCACCTCCTTGGCCTCGAGCACCGCCCCCTCGCCGGTCATGAGCTGCAGCACGAAATCGTCGATACCCGCCTTACCCGGCGAGACCAGGACCTGGAACATCGCCCTGTCGGTATGGATGTGGATCGCCAGCGGCGTCTCCGGAACGATCGTTCGCGGCGGCGGCGTGAAGCGCCAGCCGGCCACGACGGCGAAGATGCCGAGCGCGATGGCGCATTCGAGCACGATCGAGCGCTTCAGGGTCTGCGCGGCCTTGTGATCCCCCGCCAGCGCCGGGGTCAGGCGAAAGCGGTTGAGCGTGGCAAGCGCCAGCAACACGAGGACCAGCGCAAGCTTGATCGAGAGGATCAGTCCGTACCGGGTCTCCACCAATGCAGACGGCTTTTCAAGCTGGACGATGGCGAGCGCGAGGCCGGTCAATGCGAGAACGCCAACGACCGGCGCGGAGAGGCGAGCAAAGCGGTTCACGACAGGCAATGCCGCGGCGGGCCGCCTCGACAACAGGGCGACCAGCGGCGCGAGAGCCCCAATCCAAAAGGCGACACCGAGGCCATGGAGAAAGATTGCCGGCCGGGTCAACAGTTCAGGCGGTGCCGTAGCGGCGTGCCCGGTCATGGCCAGCGACAAGCCGACGCCGACGAAGGCAATGATCGCCAGAGCGCGCGCGCACCACGCGTTGCCTAGCGCCAGCAGCGCGAGCAGCATTGCAGCGCCGGCTACAAGCAAGGCTGGGCCCGCGCTGGTCCCGGATGCGACTTTCCAGGGAGCCATCGTCGCGAGAGCCGATAGCGGTAGCCCGAGGAGATCCAGCCCCAACACACCAAGGGAGACCACCGTGCTCGGGACGCCGATGGCGAGCGCCACGCACGGAACGGTTATGCCGGTCATCGACCACGCAACCCAGCGCGCAAAGAACACGCCGCCGACGCCGACGAACAGGCCAAGATAGAGAGCGACCCGCGCCAGCCAGATCAGCACGTTCAATCCGCCATCGGCATTTGCGGGAGGTTGCGTCCCCGTCGGCATGCCGATCGAGAAGATCACCGATCCCGCAACGGGATGGCCATCCTGCGAGATCACGCGATAGCTGACGACCGCCGTGCCCTGCGGCATGTCCGCCGGCATCGCAACCGAGATGGTCTCGCCCGATGCGTCGACGCGCAAATCATCCCGCGCCCTGCCCGCGCCGTCGATCAATTGGATGGCGCCCGGCGTCACTGTCTCGTTGAAGCGCAACTCCACCGCCTTCGGCGCGCTCGCGAGCATGCTGCCGCTCGCCGGCTCGACCGCGACGAGCGCCGCGTGCGCCGAGGCGCCGGTCGAGAAGCCGACAACGAGGAGTAGCGTCGCGAGCGCGGCGAGCAGGCGCATCAGGGTTTTGGCAGGAGTTTCAGGCCAGGCGCCGGAGAACTGCCTTCGTGCGAATGCTTCGCTCCCTCCGCGGGGATCTCGATCCAGCGGCTGACGCCGGTCTCGCATTCCTGGACGACGGGAAAATACAGCGTCGTGTTCGGCTTCAGGCTCGTGGTGAGGAAGCTGCTGATGACGAACTCATCGTAATTGTGGTCTGGCAGCTTGCCGCCGGACCAGGCCACCTCCTTGACGCCGGTGGAAAGCTTGTTGCCGTGGTAGTCGTACTCATTTGCGTATTTGCCCTCGACGATATCGACGGTCCAGCCCGCCTTCGGCATCGGCTTCACAGCGATCACGCCTTCCGGAATCTGCACCCGGATCTTCACCGTGGGCGAGCCCTTGCAGCCGTGCGGCACAGCGAAGACGGCCTTGTAGTAGGAGCCGACCGCCGCCTGTTTGGTCTCTAGCGTGATATGCGCCGCCGCAGGGGACGCTGCGAGCGCGACGATCAGACTCGCAAGGATTCGATGCATGGTCATGGAAGGCTTGATCTGTTTCATCACATCTTCATTCCCGAATGATCAGGCATTTTCTTCATCATGTGTCCGCTATCGCCGGGCGCCTGGGCGCCGACGCCTTGGACGTCGAGGGAGACGGCGACCTTGCCGGCCTTCTCGAATTGAAGCGTCACCGGCACCTTGTCCCCCTGCTTGAAGGGGCCCTTCAACTCCTGGAGCATCAGGTGATAGCCGCCGGGGGCGAACTTCACCGTCTTGCCGGGATCGATCACGAGTCCCTTGTCGAGCAGGCGCATCTTCATCACGCCGTTGTCCGTCGCCATCTCGTGGACCTCAGCCTTCCCCGCGATATCGGCGTAAACGCCGACCAGCTTGTCGGCCACTGTGCCCTTGTTCTCGATGGTGAGATAGCCGCCGGCGACCTTGGCGCCGCCCGGCGTCGCCCGGCTCCACGCCTGCGAAATGACGAGATCGCCCGCCTTGACGTCGTCGGCCTGTGCGACGGCACAGCCGGTCAGCAACAGTGAAATTGTAAGGAGAGTTCGTCCGATATTTTTCATATTGATTGCCTCTTTCACGATTGATCGAGCCGAGAATGGCCCTGCATTCTTCCACGACGACCTTCCGCCACCGTCAGCAGCGGCATTCGGAACGCCGGCCTGCAGCGGAGCCGAACATAGACCCGAGTGCCCATTTGCACGTCACCATCGATACCTCATTCCAGCGTACACTGCTCTTCCCGTGCCCGGCTCAAACAATGCTGATGTCGCCGTCGCTCGATCGATGATACTCGCGCTGGCTATGTAGGTCTTGCTGGTGAGATTGCGCCCCTCGATGTAGGCAGACATCGGGCCGCCATTGTCGAATCCGGCTTTCAATCCCAACAGGGCGTAAGGCTCTGTCGTCAGTGTATTCATGCTGTCGACGAAGTAGGCCTGTGGCACCCATTCGACGTTGGGTCCAACATAGAAACCGGTAGGGTGTTTGTAGAGAAGCTCCGCGCGCAGGTAGTGGCTTGGAGCTCCCGGCAGTCGATTGTTTCCGAAGGTTGGATCTTTGTCGAAGCGGAAGTCGTTGAAGGAATAAGCGACATTTAGCCAGATCTTGTCCGGCGCCGGACCATTGACGAAGACCTCACGAAAGATTGCTGCGCCCGCGCCGGCCTCGATGCCTTGATGGATGGTGCGGTCGGCGTTGGTCACATTGCAATTGCCGAAAGCACTATAGAGGCATTGCAATTCGTCGCGAATGTTGGCCCGGTAGGCCGTCAGTTCCCAGACGTAATCAGATCGCTTCATGCGAGTCCCGATTTCGTACGTGGTCGCAATCTGCGGGCGGATGCTGGTGAACGGGATCGTCGGAATGCCGAGACCAATCGCGCTTTCGCCAAAGCTCGGCACCTCGGCGCTCCGCGAGACATTGGCGAAGGCCTGCCAGCTCGGATCGATTTGCCACAACAGACCGCCTTTCGGCGACCAGATATTAAAGCGCGTTGCCCCCGATTGATTCCCGTCGCTGAGGAAACGATCCTGCCGATTGCGGGTCGCGTACAAGAATTGCGTGCCGCCGATCACTGCAAGATTTGGAAGGACGTAGAAGCTGTCTTCGACATAG
This sequence comes from Bradyrhizobium sp. WSM4874, assembly GCF_055811835.1. Taxonomy (NCBI): domain Bacteria; kingdom Pseudomonadati; phylum Pseudomonadota; class Alphaproteobacteria; order Hyphomicrobiales; family Nitrobacteraceae; genus Bradyrhizobium; species Bradyrhizobium sp. WSM4874. Next base: position 40,304 of record NZ_JBVVPR010000002.1, on the reverse strand, counting down.
GCGGAGGTATTCTCCGACCGATCGATCGAGGAAGAAAGCAGCGCGCCCTTCTGCCCCCCAAAGTTGGCGAACTGCTGGTTGTCGATGCTGCCGTTCAGCACATTGACGCCTGCGACCAGCCTGTTGCGGAAGCCGCCAATGGTGCGGTCATCCGTGATCTTCGCGAATCCTCCATAGTCCTTGTAACGGTAGTCCAGCCATTGAAAGATCGGATGCATCAAATGGCGATCGACGCCAAATGCCCCGAATTCGACTTTGGTGTCATCGAAACGAATGGTGGTTTTGTTGGCGAGCCTGACAGTATCGACATTGCGCTGCTGATCCATCGCAACATTCGCGGGTGCAGCAGCTTCAGGATCGGTCAAAGCGGATGTCTTGGTCACGGTACCCGGGATTCGCTGCCGCACTTCGTTGGCATTGAGGTAGAACCGCGTCTCGACATCCGGTGAGAACTGATACCCGACATTGCCGCTCAAACGGTTGCTCGAGCCGAAGCTGTGATCGCGAAATCCGTCTGCGGCCTGCGTGGAAGCGGTAACGAAACCGTCCCATGGCCCGTTGACGCCTCCTGCGTTCGCCTGAAGTCGTTTGTAGCCGAATCCTCCGACGTCGAAGGACACACCATTCGGAAACGAGTCGCGGCCGGTCGGAGTCACGAAGTTGATCGCCCCTCCCAGCGAATTGGCGCCAAACTGAAGCGCGTTGCCGCCTTTGAAGACTTCGACATATTTGTAGGCGCTCGGATCGATCTCCTGGAAATCGCCATAGCCATCCGCAGTGTTGATCGGAATGCCGTCCATATAGAGCTGCACGCCGCGCAGATGAAAATTGCGCGACAGGCCAGACCCGCGAATCGAAAGGCGAGTGTCGTCGCCCCATTTGGGCTGGGCGTACACGCCGGGCACGTAATCCAGAACATCCTTTATCGTGTTGGATGGCGTCGAGTTCCTGTACGCCTCGGCCGATACGAGCGCCACGCCGCCCGGAGTCTGGTTAATCTCCGCCAGCGCTTGTTGCGCAGTCAGAACCGTCAGGGCGCCCGGAGCCCCTACACTCTGTTCGCTCGCGGTTTGCTGCGGCGATAGGGTCGTTCGCGGGCTTCGCGTGACGGGCGCCGATCGCGCAGAATTGCTTGGCGCTCGGACCGCCGACGCGCGCTTCTGTTGAGGCGCCTCAACCGTGATTGGCGGCAGCACTGCGCCGCTGCCTTGGGCAAAGGCTCCGCTCGACGACGCAAGCAGCGCGGCCTGAACGGCAACGATGCTCACGCCGCGGCGGGCATGACAACGTAACATGGGAGCATTCCTGACGCCGGGCTTTCTCTCCGGCCATTCGACAGCATCAATCGCCTGCGGCGGGCCGCGGCGATCACGAGAGTCGTCAGGAAGGTTGAGGCGGTGCGCGTGCCTGAGCACTCGAGCCCTTATGGGCCGCGCCGGCGAATGCCTCCGCCGCGTGCCACACCACGCGCTCGGCGTGGCGGAAGGGAACGGAAAGCGCGGCATGCGACGGCGAATCGAGCGACGCGCCCACTTGGGCCAAGCAACAGAGGGCGCATGCACCGGAATGTGCGACCGGCGTACCCGCCGGATCGTTCAGGCCGCCCTGCTCGCTCGCGCTGTGGCAGATGACGGCGGCGGAAAGCGGATCGGCCACGACCTGGCCGGCCGCAAGACAGGCGGCAATCGGCGCCAGCACCTGCATCACCAAGGCGAGCAGGACCAGGGGTAGGAATTTTTGCAGCCGTGCGCGCATCCGCCGAACCATTCGTTCGTCTACTAACTAAACACCGCGTTATGGCCGAGTCGAGCCCGGTTCCGCCGCCTTCTTGGTCCAGCGCAAATTCCTTGGAAACTGTGGTCCGGCCGCCCGCGGGAGGGGACCTTCGGCATTTGAGGCAGTTCCGCCCCCTGCTCCATCCACAGATTTCTTATATTTGTCATATGGTTACAAGGCCGGAAGCCCGATCATTTCGTCAATTGCTCGAATTTTGAACATTCGTTGCCGAAAATGATGACAAGTGAGAAAAGTTGATCTAGCATCCGCTTGCTCAGGCTGGCCGCGAGGTCGAAGTCTGGTGGTCCAAGTCTCGGGAGGAGCCCCTGGCGCGCAAAATGCAGCGTCGCCCCGCCAATCAAGATCAAATCTTAGAATCGGGGATAATAGGGTCGACACAATTTTCGAGCGGGGCTAGGGCCCCGCTCTTTTTTTGTCTGCGGGGCTGAAGCGCGGATGAATACTTCTTCCAATCCTATCGAACAGAGCTTTGAACTTGCAGCCTCGCGCTGCACGGATCTCACGCCACACGTCTATCAGCGGCTGTTCGAACAGCACCCCGAAACGCGGGCGATGTTCCGCACCCAAGGCAGCGAACTCGTGATGGGATCGATGCTGGCACTCACGATCGAGGCGATTCTCGACTTCGCCGGTGATCGCCGTGGGCAATTTCGGCTGATCGCGTGCGAGGTCGCCTCGCACGACGGCTACGGCACACCGCGCGAGCTGTTCATCGCCTTCTTCTCCGTGATCAGGGATACGCTGCGCGATCTCCTCCGCGATGAATGGTCGCCGGACATTGCGCAGGCCTGGGACCGAGTGCTCATCGAGATCGACGCGTTCGCGGGCGTCCCGGCCTGACGCTTTGCGCTGCACCAACGCGGCTTGCGGCAATCTCGCGTTGATTGCAGATTGAGTGGCACCAACTCTTGTGAGACACTTTCGGACATCGGTCGCGCAATCAATGACGCGCCGAAGATAAATTTGTATGGGAGCGAGCGATGTCCGGGACGAAAGATTTCTCGACGACGAGGCGCGATCTTCTTCAGGCGGCAGCAACCGCCGGCGCCGCGACTGCCATCCTCGGCAGCATGGGCATAAACCCCGCCCTCGCAGCCGAAGTCGGACGAAGCGAGAAGCCGCTGAAGGCGGCGTTCTCCAACGCAGGCCTGCAGGCAACCTGGTGCGCGCAGGGCAAGCAGGCCGCGGAATTCTGGGGCAAGCTGTTCAATGTCGAGGTCACCTGGTTCGACGGCCAGCTCGATGCCGTGAAGCAGCGCGCGGCTATCGACAACATGGCTTCGCAGAAATGGGACTTCGTCGCGATCCAGGCATTCGGCATCGGCACCCTCACCCAGCCAGTGCAGAAGATGATCGATGCCGGCACGCCCGTGATCGACATGGACACGCTGATTGCGCCGCTAGACCAGATCAACGTCCACTCCTTCCTCGCCCCTGATAACGAGTTCATGGGCGCCTCCGTGACGCAGGCGCTGTGCAACGCCATGGGCGGCAAGGGCAAGATCATCATGACGCAAGGAGCCCTCGGCCACACCGGCGCGCAGGGCCGCGCCAAGGGCTTCAACAATGTCGTGAAGCAATTCCCCGGGATCGAGGTGCTCGACACCCAGCCGGCCGACTGGGACGTGTCGAAGACCGCACGTCTCTGGGAAACCTACCTGACGAAGTATCCGCAGATCGACGCGGCGTTCTTCCACAATGACGACATGGCGCTCGCGGCCGCCAACATCATGAAGGCGCGGGGCCGCACCAACATCCTGATCGGCGGCGTGGATGCGATGCCGCCGGCGATCCAGGCGGTCAGCGAGGGCCGCATGTTCGCAACCGTCCGCAATCCGTCCTGCCGCATTCATGGCGGCGCCGTCATCGCGGGCGTCTCCGCCGTGGTCGGCGGCGAAAAGAGCGGACAGGGCATTCCCAAGAACGTCGTTACCGACGGTCCGGTCGTGACCAAGGCCAACGCCGCCGGGATGCAATGGATGCAGGATCACTTCCTGATCTGAGCCTCCATGCGAGAGGAACGTTCGCCCATCCTTGAACTTCAGGGCATCACGAAGAGCTTCGGCGGCGTCGAGGCGCTTCGTGGTGTCGACTTTGCGCTTCTCCCCGGCGAGATCCATGGTCTCGTCGGCGAGAACGGCGCGGGAAAAAGCACGCTGATGAAGATCATCGCCGGCGTGCACACCGAATTCTCCGGCCGCTTCCTGATCGACGGACAGGAGACGCATTTCCGCTCGGCCCGCGACGCGCACAGCGCCGGCATCGCCATGGTGCACCAGGAGCTCTCCGTCGCGCCGGACCTCACGGTCGCGGAGAACGTGTTCCTGGGCAACCAGCCGACTAACCGGCTCGGTCTCGTACAATGGCGGCGGATGGCGCGCGAGGCCGGCGAGCAGCTCGCCCGCTTCGGTATCGACGTCGATCCGATGTCGAGGCTCGGCGACCTCCCGATCGGACTTCAGCAGCTGATCGAGATCGCGCGCGTGCTGTTCTCCGGCGCGCGCATCGTCATCCTGGACGAGCCGACGTCCGCCCTCTCGCCGCCCGAAGTCGAGCGGCTGTTCGCGACGCTGCGGCGGCTGCGCGAGGAAGGCACGGCGATCGTCTTCATCTCGCATTTCATCGAGGACATCTTGCGCGTGTCCGACACGGTGACCGTGTTCCGCAACGGGCGGAAGGTCGCGGAGACGGCAAGTGCTGCGACTAGCAAGGGCGCGCTGATCGAGGCCATGATCGGCCGCGGCGGCGAAGCGCTCGAGCACAGCTACAGCGACGATCTGATGCTGCCGCGGCCAAGCGACAGCTCGGTGGTCCTGAAGGTCGACCAGCTGTCGCTAGCCCGCAGCCTGAAGGACATCTCCTTCGAGGCGCGCGCCGGCGAAGTGCTTGGCATCTACGGCTTCATGGGCTGCGGCCAGCAGGAATTGTCGCGCATCTTGTTCGGCAAGCTGAAGCCGGACGGCGGCACGCTCGCGGTCGAGGGCAAGCCCAAAAGCTTCGCCAGCACGGCTGCGGCGCGGCGCGCCGGCGTGGCGCTGGTTCCGGAAAGCCGGCGCGACATGCTGTTTCACCAGGAGCCGGTCTACAAGAACATCTCGATCAGCATTCTCGATCGCATCTCGGCGCTGCTGCTCAAGCCGGCGCAGGAGCGCGACATCGCGAAGCGCCAGGTCGAGCAGCTCCAGATCAGGCCGCCGGTCGTCGGCCTTGATCTCGGCATGCTCTCCGGCGGCAATCAGCAGAAAGTCGCGCTGGCGAAATGGCTGACCTATCCGCCAAAACTGCTGGTGCTGTGCGAGCCCACCCGCGGCATGGATGTCGGCGCCAAGAACGACGTCATCAACATCGTCCGCGATCTCCGCGCCAAAGGGCTCGCGATCATCGTGCTGTCGACCGAGCCGGAAACGGTGCTGTCGCTGGCCGACCGCATCCTCGTGCTCAAGCGCGGCGCATTGGTGCGGGAGTTCACGAACGAGCCGGTCAGCAAGGACCGCCTGCTGGAAGCGGCGTGACGGAGAAGCATCATGGCGAGCAGTGACACGGCTTTGGCGGCGGGGCAGCGGACGCGAGGGCTTGCGCCGTTCCTGCGCTCGCAGATGCGCAACATCGCTCCGTTTCTGACGCTGATCTTCCTGTCCGGCTTCTTTGCGCTGGCCAGCCCCTCCTTCGCGACGCTGGACAATCTCGGCAATATCCTGACGCAGGTGTCAGTCACAGGGATCATCGCCGTCGGCCTCACCTTCGTGATCCTCTGCGCGGAGATCGACCTCTCGATCGCCAGCATCGCCAACGTTACGGGCATCGCGGTCGCCTACTTCACGCTCCAGGAATCCTACGTTAACATTCCCAACATTCCCCTGCCCGGCGCCGCCGCGATCCTGCTGGCCATTTTGCTCTGCGCGTTTCTCGGCCTCGTCAATGCGCTCGGCCTGACCGTGATCGGCATCCCCTCCTTCATCATGACCCTGGCGATGATGCAGATCGCAGCCGGCATCTCGGCACTGCTGGTGCGCGGCCAGATCGCCTACAAGGTGCCCGGCGTGATCACCACGCTCGGCTCGGGCTCGCTCGGCGGCATCCCATGGATCGTCATCGTCGCCGCGATCATGCTGCTCGGCGGACATCTGGTGCTGACCTACACGCGCTTCGGCCGCTACGTCTACATGGTCGGCGGCAACCGCGAGGCGGCCGAATATTCCGGCCTCAACGTCAAGCTCATCCTCGGCGCGGTCATGGTGATCTCGGCGGTCTGCTCCGGTATCGGCGGCATGCTCGGCGTCGCCCATTTCGGCAGCGCGCAGCAGAACGAGTTCGATACCTATTTGCTCGACTCCATCGCCGCCGTCGTCGTCGGCGGCACCAGCCTGTTCGGCGGCCGCGGCGGCATCGGCAACACCATCGTCGGGTTGTTCGTTCTCGGCGTTCTCAATAACGGCCTCGACCACGTCAACATCGACAGCTTCCTGAAGATCCTGATCCGCGGCCTGATCCTGCTGGCGGCGCTGGTGATCAATGTCTATGCGCAGCGGCTGAGGGAAAAGGCGGTGGAATAGCCGCCCCTCAAAACAAAAAGCGCGAAAACAACCCCATGCACAGTAGATAGCGTGAGGGAATTCAACGAGTTACAAAAACCCGAACTCATGTAGACGTCACCGTGGCGGCGTTTGAATCGTCGGGCAAAACAGGCGCAGGATGTCATCGTGGCGGTCTACGCGGGTCGGCTCCGGACAGCGCCCCAACCTCCGTCAATTGGGGGGGCCCCCCCCCCAAAAAAAACACCGCCCCGGCCGGGCTTTTGTTTTTTTTGTTTGGGG
>NZ_JBVVPR010000002.1:0-33683 GCF_055811835.1 Bradyrhizobium sp. WSM4874 | reverse complement strand
CGCCCCAACCCCCGTCATTGCGCGCGCAGCTAACAAATCCAGACTGCCGCCGCGGAAAGATTCTGTATTGCTTCGCTGCGCTCGCAATGACGATGTGGTAACAGTGGGCGATCCGATCGCAGAGCACGATCAGGCGGCTTACCTCTCCGCCTACTCATCCAGAGCAAGCCGCGAGAACCGGAAATTGCAATGGCTCGCACCGCCCGCGAGTGTTTGAGTCCTCTCCAGGCGGATGCCTCGCGCTGCGTAGGCGACGAAATCGAGCCCGCAGATGTTCGGCAGAATGTCCTTGTCGCCATGGCGCGCCGCGAGTTTGCAGAAGCCACAAGCCTTGTAGTTGATCCCGAACTCGAACTTGTCGTCCGTATCAGGCTCGACGAAATCGTAGACGAAGTCTTCCGGAAATTCGGTCTCATGGCTCTCGGTCGCGCTTCTTGCTGCCTGCTCCCGTAGCAAGGCCTGGTTCTCCGGCGACATGAACTGACGACCCGAGGCGAGACGTTCCGCTTCCGATACGGTGAGCAATTGCGCCTTGTAGGTTTCCCGCTCGATCTCGCCTATCACAGGCAGCGGCACGCCGTGACGCCGCAGCACCCGGCTGATCGCCGTGAAGCCCATGAGACGCATGAAGAAATCGCTCATGCGGCTCGCCGCGCCGCCAACATAGGGCATCTGGGTGAGCACGATTTCGAATTCGTCCATCAACTCCTGCCTGATCCCGTCGATCCCGGAAAGTTGCGCGCGCTCGCGCAACATCGCTTCGGCCAGGTCGAGCCGCTCGCGCATGGCGGCCTCCATTGCACCGCGATGCGCTTCGTAAAACGGATGGATGATTTCAGCCATGGGACACCTGATATGATTGGTTCATTGCAAAGTCGGCTGGTTTCACTCCGCGGCGACCGCCTCGATCTCCAGCAGCCATTTGCTGTCGACGGTCTCGACGATCACGACCGTCAGCGCGGGCTGGTGCTCGCCCAGCATCGCGCGACGAATGGAGCGGTTGGCGACGAGCTGATTGCGGTCGGTCAGGAACGTGGTGACCTTGACCAGATGCGCGACGCCAAGGCCGGCGGCGGCGAGCACCTCGATCAAATTGCGCCAGGCCTGTTCGCACTGCGCCTCAAAACCGTCAGGAACGGCGCCGTCGGACCTCTCGGGCACCTGGCCGCTGATGAACAACAGGCGGCGATGCTGCGTCAGTTCAAGTCCCATGCAGTAACCGCCGGCGGGAGCGTGGACCGTTGCGGGATTGTGGCTGACGATGTGAGCTGGGGGCATAGGGTTTCTCCGGATTGCGGATCGACCGTATCCGGCGCCATCACCGCTACGCAAAGCATCATTGCTGCGGCTCAGCGCAAGAAAATCTATTGCAAGGCCATGGCCCATCAGTGTCAAAAGGAGCGATGACCTACATCCTTCCACCACTCAACGCGCTCCGCGCGTTCGAAGCCGCCGCGCGGCATCTCAGCTTCAAGCTGGCCGCACACGAGCTGCACGTGACCCCCGCCGCCGTGGGGCAGCAGGTCAAGGCGCTGGAGGCGCGCCTCGGCGTGCAGCTGTTCGAGCGGCTGCATAAGCAGCTCATCCTCACCGTCGCCGGTCAGGCTTATTTGCCCGGCGTATCCGAAGGCTTTCGCCACATTGCGGAGGCGACCTCGCAATTGAAACCGGCAGGTGCGGTGCTGCTGCAATTGGGCGTCCATGGCAGCTTCGACCTCCGCCGCCTCGATCTGGCAGCGTTTCGCAGCACGCATGCGGAGATCGGCTTGTTGCATCCGGCCGGCCTGCACGAGCTGATCGAGGGCAAGGTCGACCTGCTGATCGCCCGCGGACTGGGCCACCATCCGGGCTATCGCTGCGACCGGATCGATGAAGGATCGGGTTTGGGCGATTGGCTCGTTGCGCCCGAAGGCACCGCGGATTGCCCGGAGGTCGAAGGCTTCCGCGACTGGCTGCGCGCCTTGCCGGCCGAGAACGCAAACCGCCGCCCTCGTCTGGTCGGTGTCAGACGACAGGCTTGACCGGCAATCCATAGCCTTGCCGGGGCCCCGTTTGATGGGTCGGGGAAACAGGAGCACGATGTCATCATCGCGGTTGTGGTGTCAGTGGCAGTTAGCTGCCGTGACACCTCCAGCCATAACGCTGCTGCTCTCCACCTCCTTCACGTCCGATGCAATTGCTAAATCGGGTGCGAGCGTGGTCCATCACCATGGCAACAACGACTGGGTAACGGCGGCGGCGATTGGCACCCCCAACGGCAAGGACGACAGAGGCCGCTAAACATTTTTCGGCAGCACGGCAGTTGAAGCAGCTCGCCGGTTACCAATTTTCCGACGCTCATCCCCAAGTGGGTAATGCAGTCCAGTCGGGCCCCAGCTCTTCCCCATTGCCCCCGGAGCTGGGGCTCATTTTTGTTCGGCTAGGAACGACTTGCCGATTGCCGATTTCTCCCGCGCCTCTCCCCAAGCGGGCAGTCTGCTTCGCCAAGGCAGCTCAACAGCCCCAGCTTCACCGGTCCTGAAGCTGGGGTCCCTTTTGCTGTCTCAATTGCCTCCGCACCTGGCCGTATCTTCCTGAGCGCGTCGCGAAACGCGCTGGCCGAAGCCGCAACCCTGAAGCAGTGAGCCTGACGTATTGAAATCCGATGTGTACCTATGGTAGATTTCTACTTTTTCCCGATAGTTCTTTGTGCCAGGGAGAACATCCATGCGAAGCTCTCGCGCAATCCTTTATGCCCAACGTCTTAGCGCACTCACTTCTCAGCTCTCCGAATTGGAATATCTTCGAGATGTAGTCGAAGAAGCAGAGCGAAGCGCCCGCGGTGTGCCTCCATTACGCTTGACACATCCTGCTTCGCGCCGCCTTCGAAGTCGTGAACCAGGCGCCCTGTCTGTCCGCCTCCGTCGCCGCACGCCACCGAGCTGGAATGCAGGAGCTATCGGCCCCCCTGACAACGACAACCAAGTCGATCGGACTTTGCTGGAGCCATTCCCCGACGGATGGTGGGCTTCCCCCTAAAGCCTCTCCAAGCGCTAGCTTGACAAACAAATCGGATCAATGCCCGAGAGACGCTCCCTCATTCGGAGATTCGAAGCGGCCACTCAGGGTAACGGTGATGGAGCGAAGCTCGCCGCAGCAATCTCCTCGCTTCGCCAACACCTCACCGCGTGCCCGTCCACCCGCGTCTCCAGCACCGGCCCCGGCTCGCTCCGACACACAGCTTCCGCGTAACGGCACCGCGGACTGAACGCGCATCCGTTCGGCGGATTGAGCGGATTGGGAAGGTCGCCGCCTGTCGTCGCCAGCGGTGCATGGCGCAAGGGATCGGGGATGGCGGCGATCAGGGCTTGCGTGTAGGGGTGCGCGGGCCGCTCGAAGATCTCGCGCCAGTGGCCGTTCTCGACGATGCGGCCGAGATACATCACGGCGACCTTGTCGCTCATGTGCTCGACGACGCCGAGATCGTGGCTGATCATGATGTAGGAGAGACCGAGCGTTTCCTTCAATTCCAGCAGCAGATTGATGATCTGGGCACGGATCGAGACATCGAGCGCCGAGACCGGTTCGTCGCAGATGACGATCCTGGGATTGAGGATCAGCGCACGCGCAATGCCGATGCGCTGGCGCTGGCCGCCGGAGAATTCATGCGGATAGCGGTCGGCCTGCTCCGGCCGCAGGCCCACATGCCGCAGCATCTTCGCGACGCGGTCCTCGATCTCGCTCTTGGCCGTGACGCCATGCACACGCAGGGGATCTTCCAGCGTACGACGAACGGTCTGGCGCGGATTGAGCGAGGCGTAGGGATCCTGAAACACAATTTGCACGATGCGGGCCAGCGCCTTTCGATCGACGGATGGCCGGTTCGTCACGACCTGTCCGTCCAGCACGATGCGGCCGCGCGTCGGCGTCAGGAGACCGAGGATCGACAATGCGACCGTCGACTTGCCGGAGCCGGACTCGCCGACGAGGCCGAGGCATTCGCCCCGCTTCAAGGTGAGATCGACGCCGTCGACGGCACGGAGCAGCCGACGGCCGCGCCCCAGCAGGCCACCTCCGAGCGGAAAGTGGACCGCGAGATCCCTGACGCTGAGAATGACATCGTCGTCCGGCCGTGTCTCACCCAACCTGTCTTGCGGCTCATGCATGGTGGTGACACCTGACCAGACCGCCGGGGTCGAGCAAATCCGCTCCCGGCGCGGTGGTCCGGCAAATATCGGTCGCCTGCGCGCAACGCGGATTGAACCGGCAGCCGTCGGGGAAATTCGTGATGGCCGGGACCACACCCGCGATCTCCGTCAGCCGGGTGCGGCCAAGGGCTGCGCGACTGCCGAGCCGCGGCAGCGAGGCGACCAGGCCTCGCGTATAGGGGTGCGAGGGCGCCCGAAATATATCGGCCGAGCCGCGCTCCTCGACGATACGGCCGGCATACATCACGGCCACCCGGCGACAGACATTGGCGACCAGCCCCAGATCGTGGCTTATCATCAGGATTGCGGTCCCCCGCTCGGCGCAAAGATTCCGCATCAGCTCGATGATTTCGGCTTGCACGGTCACGTCGAGTGCCGTTGTCGGCTCGTCGGCGATCAGGAGATCCGGACCGCAGGCGAGCGCGATGGCAATCATCACGCGCTGGCGCATGCCGCCGGACAGCTGGTGCGGGTAGTCCTTCACGCGCCGCTCCGGCGCGGGAACGCGGACGCTCGCCAGCGCCTCGACCGCCAGTCTGTCGGCTTCCCGCCAGCTCTTGCCCTTGTGCAGCACGAACATTTCTGCGATCTGCCGGCCCACCGGCGAGACCGGGTTCAGCGCCGTCATCGGCTCCTGGAAGATCATGGCGATGCGATTGCCGCGCAGATCGCGTTGCCTGGCGGCTGAAAGGTGCTGGATCTCCCGCCCTTCAAACCGGATGACGCCGCCGCCGATCGACAAGGGCTGCCGCAACAGGCCAATCAAGGCGAGCGCCGTGATGCTCTTGCCGCAGCCGGATTCGCCGACGAGGCCGAAGGTCTCGCCGCGATCGATGCGGAACGAAATGCCCTCGGCCGCCGCAACGCGCCTCGAGCCATCGTCGAGATCGATGCGCAAATCCTCGACTTCGATCAGCGGCGCGCCCGTCATGTCCGCCGGCTCCGCGATTGGGGATCGAGAATGTCGCGCAAGCCATCGCCGAGCAGATTGAGGCCGAGCACCGTCAGGAAGATGGCAAGGCCGGGAAACACCGAGAGCCACGGCGCCGTCGTGATCTGGTCGCGGGCATCCGACAACATGCTGCCCCAGCTCGGAAACGGCGGGCGGACGCCGAGGCCGAGGAACGACAATGCGGCTTCGGACAAGACCGCGCTGCCCATGCCGAGCGTGCCGATGACGACGATCGGACCCAGCATGTTCGGCAGCAGCTGCGTGATCATGATGCGCAGATCGCCGTAGCCGAGCACGGTCGCGGCCTGCACATAGCCCTGGCTCCTCAGCGACAGCGCCGAGGCCCGCGCGATCCGGCACGTGAAGGACCAGTTGGTCAAGCCGAGTGCGATCAGCAGGCTGGTCAGGCCGGGACCAAGCACCGCCATGATGGCCAGCGCGAAGATCAGCGAGGGAATCGCGAGCATGAGATTGGTCAGGCCGTTGACGACATCGTCCCACCAGCCGCCCCAATAGCCGGCGCTCAGGCCCAGCGCCACGCCGATGACGCTGTTGATGAGCTGCGAGACGATGCCGACCGTCAGCGAAACGCGCGCGCCGTAGACGACGCGGGAATAAATGTCGCGGCCCTGGTCGTCGGTGCCGAACCACCAGGTCCAGCTCGGAGGCTCTTCCGCGTTGAGCAGATTGGCGTCCAGGACAGGATCGGTATGCGCCAGCCAGGGCGCGAGCAGGCCGACCACGATCGCAAGCGCGAACAGCGCGCCACCGATGATGAGATTGGCGCGGAGCTTCATGCGTATCTGATCCTGGGATCGATCACGCCGTAGAGCACGTCGATCAGCAGATTGATCGCGAGAAAGGACAGCACCACGACGAGAATGGAGCCCTGGACGGCCGGAATGTCGCGCTGCAGGACACTGTCGACCAGCAGCGAGCCGATGCCCGGCCAGGAGTACAGTTTCTCGACCACGACCGCCTGCCCCATCAGCGCGCCGAACTGCAAGCCGACCGTGGTGAGGATAATGACAAGCGCGTTGCGCGTCACATGCCATTTCACGACTCGGGTCTCGCTCATGCCCTTGGAGCGCGCGGTGCGGACGAAATCCGCGGTCATGATCTCGAGGACAGCGGCGCGTGTCGTCCGGGCGAACAGCGCCATCGGCGAGACGCCGAGCGTCACGGCCGGAAGGATCAAATATTTCATCCCGCCGTCGCCATAGCCGAAACTCGGCAGCCAGCCGAGCTTCAACGCAAACAAGTACATCAACACCAGTCCGAGCCAGAATTTGGCGATCGATAGTCCCGACACCGCCACGACCATGGCCAGCGTGTCGACGATGCCCCCCGGCTTCAGCGCGGCGATGAAACCCAGGGGAACGCCGATCACGACGGAAAACGCCATGGCTGCGAAGATGAGCTGGAGCGTCGGCCATATCCGTTTGGCGATCATGAACGTTACAGGCTCGCGCGTCCGGAACGACGTTCCGAAATCACCGGTCGCAAGCTTGGCAATGTAGATGCCGAAGCGGACATAGACGGGATCGTCGAGGCCCAGCTGCTTCTTCATGCGCAGCTCGACCTGCGGATCGGCATCGTCGCTCATGGACGAGACGATGCTGCCGGGCACGACGCTGAACAGCACGAACACCAGAGCCACCACGGCGAGCACGGTCGGAATGGTCTGCAGCAGGCGGCGGAACAGGAAGGAGAGCATCGGCACTTTTCCTCTCTCCCTCCGTCGTTCATGGCGACGGAGGGAGCGCGAGAGCGCGTGTCACTTCGCGGGCGAGGTCTCGTCGACCCAGAGGTCTTCGACGTTCTGATGGGTCAGCTCGGTCGCATTCAGCTGGACCCCCTTGAGCCACGGCTGCACCGCCATGACCGCCTTGTTGTAGTTGAAGAACCAGACCGGCGCCTCTTCGTAGAGAACAGCATTGGCCTTCTGCAGCAGCTGGGTACGCTTTGCAGCGTCATCGGACTGCCCGGCCTCGTCGATCAGCTTGTCGAACTCGGGATTCTTGAAGTTCATATAGTTGCAGGCTGATTGCGGCGTCGCCGAGTGGAAGCATTTGAGGGCGGCCTGGGGATCGGGTCCGGTCGCCTGCGAATAGATGAACGCCTGGTAGTCGCCGCTGCGAACCACCTCCGCCAGCACCGCGGTCTCGACCTGCTTCACCTTCGCCTTGATGCCCACCCTGTCCAGCATCGGGATCACGGCCGAGACGATCGGCAGACCCCAGCTCTCGTTCTGGCTGGTGGTCCATTCGAATTCGAAGCCTGAGGGATAGCCGGCCTCAGCGAGCAGTTGCTTGGCCTTGGCGGGATCGACGGCGTAGGGCTTCATGGTCTTGTCGTAGAGAGGAGAGGTCAGCGGCAGCCAGCTGGTGGCGCGATAGGCCTTGCCCTTGACCAGCTTGTTGATGATCAGGTCGGTGTCGATCGCATAGTTGATCGCCTGCCGGACGCGCTTGTCGGCGAACGGCTTGAACGCGGGATTCATCCCCATGTAGCGGGTGAAGACCTCGGCGACTTCGACCACGGTGCCCTTGAGGTCGGCGTCGTTCTGATAGGCGACATATTGCGCAGGTCCCAGCACCGAGGTGTCGATCTCCTTGTTGCGGAAGGCGACATCGCGTGCCGCGGCCTCGCCCATGACCGACACGACGATCTTGTCGGCGTAGGGCTTGCCGGGCTTGTAGAACCGGTCCCACCGTTCCAGAACGATGCGCGATCCCGGCACGTGCTCGACGAATTTGAAGGGTCCGAGACCGATCGGCTTCTGGAGAAAGCTCTCCTTGGCGGCTTCGTCGGCGGGATAGATCGACGTGATCGCGTTCCAGAAGTAGAAGCCCGGATCGACTTTCTCGGTCAGCTTCATTTCGATTGTAGAGTCGTCGATTTTCTTCAGGCCGGAGATCTCCTTGGCCTGGCCCTTCTCGACCGCCGCCGCGCCCTCGATCACGCGGACATAGCGCGCGCCGGGATAAGCCTTGGTGCCGTCCATGATGCGGTTGTAGGTCCAGATGACGTCGTCGGCCGTCATCTTGCGACCGTTGTGGAAATAGGCGTCGTCGCGCAGCTTGAAGGTATGAACGAGACCTCCGCCCGAGACGACGTCCTCCTTGGCAAGCTCCAGAACCGGTTTGCCTTCGGCGGAATTCCAGATGTAGAGCGACCGGTGCAGCGCCTTGGCGTAGATCTCGTCCTGCGCGCGCTGCGTCGTATGAATGTCCAGGCTGGTGAAGCTCGACCCATAAGGCGCGGTCATGCGGATGGTTCCGCCCTTGCGCGGGGTCTGGGCCTCCGCCGTAGCGGCCAGTGCCAGCCCCAGACCCGCGACGATCGCCACTATCCTGAACATCATGGTCCCTCCGACAACGCAAGCCGTGCTCCGGTCCGGGAGTTGATCATCCACGGCAGGTCGAGCGCAAGCGCCTTGAAGGGGTTGACGTATGCGAGCGTCGCGCGCGGGCCCCGCCGATTTGTGAGAAAGCCGGCTAGAACTCCGGCTGCCACTCGCGCAATTTTCGCGCTGCAGCGGTGACGTCCGCAATGGTCGGAAACGCACCCGCCTCCAGCATCATCATCCTTGCCAGCCGCACGGCGCGTGCTTCGCTGATCGCGCGCCTGCGCGGATCCTCGATCAGCTCGAAATCGATATTGTGGGCGAGGCCGAAGATACGGCGGATGGTTTTTGCCGCGGCGAAGCCGACCGTGTCCGCGAACAGCCGTTGCATGTAGGCCTGCCGCTCGGCCTCCAGGCGTGCCGCGCCTGTCTCGCCGGCGAAGAGCGAGGCGGGATAGGCATCCCCTACGGCGCCAGCGCGCCAGAGCTCAAGGAATTTGCGGGCGAACGCGTTCCAGACCTGCTCGACCGTCTCCAGCACCCAATGCTCGAACGCACGCCGTTCGCCCGGCGAGCGCTCGTGGCCGGCGGAGGCAAAATAGGCCATCAGGAGGTTGGCCAGCACGGCGCCGACATCGAAACCCATCGGGCCGTAGAATGCGAATTCGGGGTCGATCACCCGCGTCTCGCCGTCCGTCACCATGATCGAGCCGGTGTGAAGGTCGCCGTGGAGCAGTGCCTCGGGGCTCGCCATGAATTTCAGCTTCAGCCGGGAGATCGCGACATGCAAATCCATGTCGTCGCGCAGCTCTGCGGCGAGCGCATCGAGATACGGCGTGGTCCAGCGGTTCTGCTCGGCGATGCGGTAGGGATCGGTGAAGATCAGATCCTCGGTGATCTTGCATAGCGCATGATTGCCGGCGAAGGCCGCGATGCCTTGCTTCTTCTCGGCCGCCGACAGCGCGAGGTCGGAGGTGAAGAACAGGGTCCGCGCCATGAAGGTGGTGATGTCATCGACAAAGCGCGGATATTGCGAGCCCGCAACCATCCCCTTGCGCATGATGATGTGGGGCTCGAGCAGCTCCATCACCGTCAGCGCCAAGGCCTCGTTGTGATGCAGCAGCGCCGGCACGAGGCCGGGCGCAAGCTCGGCCTGCCGCGACAAAGCGAGATATTCGTAGTGAGCCCGGGACAGCGGCAGCGGCCAGCTCTCGCCGACCAGGCGGACATAGGGCAGCGCCTGCTTCACGGCGACGCCGCCCTGGCCGCCTTTTACGATGAAGACGAGATTGAGATTGCCGTCGCCGACTTCGGTGATCGACCAGGAGGCCGGCTCGCTCCCGAGAAGCGCCTTGAGGTCTGCAACGCTTGCGAGATAATCCCGCAACGCCGCCTCATGCAGAATCCGGTAGTCCCCCTGCCCCTGTGCCATGACGATCTCATCCCATATATGGGCCGGATCGTTACTCCCGCTCCAGGAAGCTCGAGCCGATCTCGGCCTTTCTTTTGATCGGATCGTAATCACAATAGACGCTGTCCGCCACCAGCGTGTAGCTGGCGCTGACGGTGTATTTGTCCGTTTTGACCGAGTTCAGGCCGATCACCGAGGTGCTCTTGCCGCCGTTCCATTTGAACGGCGTCGAGCTCTTGGCCTGCTCGCAGGCGATCACGGCCTCGTTGAAGACGTAGCCCTCGACGAACGCCTTCAGGGTGCGCACCTGCACGGCCATCTTCCACTCGAAATAGCCGATGGCACCGAGGCCGGCGACGATCAGCACCAGAAGCGCGACGACGATCCTCTGAAAAGTCATTGGTCCCCCAACAAAGCCAATCAAAAATTCTTAAAACGGCATGCCCATCAATTTCGACAGGCGCTCGATCGACAAATAGCCGGCGTGATAGGCGACCATGGCGATCCCATAGATGATCGCCGAGATGATGGTGGTCCAGATCAGCTTGCCCCCCATCCGCGTCAGGATCGGCGCGCCGGGGTCGCTGCCCGGCACTCCGACGCCGTCCTCGTGCTGGCTGCGCACGCCGAACGGCAGCGTCAGGAACAGCGCGACCCACCAGATGACGAAATAAATTGCGATTGCGGTTGAGATCTGGATGGCCATGGCTTCGGCCTATGCCTGCTCGATTTCGACCAGCGCGCCGGAAAAGTCCTTCGGGTGCAGGAACAGCACCGGCTTGCCGTGGGCGCCGATCTTCGGCACGCCGTCGCCGAGCACTCTTGCGCCCTCCTTCACCAGCGTATCGCGCGAGGCGATGATGTCGACGACCTCGTAGCAGACGTGGTGGATGCCGCCGTCGGCGTTGCGATCGAGGAACTTTGCGATCGGCGAGGCCTCGCCGAGCGGCTCGATGAACTCGATCTTGGTGTTGGGCAGCGTCGCGAACACGGTGGTGACGCCATGCTCGGGCAGCGCGACGGCCTCCGAGATCTCGGCGCCGAATGCGGTGCCATAGATTTTGGCGGCCTTGACGGCGTCCTTGGTCGCAATCGCGACATGGTTGAGCCGGCCCAGCATGGTTCTTCTCCCCTAGGGCATGATCCGGAAAAGTGTGAAGCGGTTTTCCGGAAAGATCATGCCCAAATTAGACTGTCAGCACATGTACCAGACAGGGGGGCTTTTTGCCCCAATGTTCGTTGATCACGGAGCGGACAGCGCGTCGCACCGACTCCGCCAGCGCATCCGCGTCGCGACGGCGCGCCTTCGGCAGGCCTTCGATGGTGGAGACCACGGCGTCGAAGACGATGTCGTCGAAGGGCTCGCCCGCTTTGTTCTTCTCGGGGATGCCGATCAGATCGACCTCGGGATCGTCGACGAGTTCGCCCTGCTGCGTCATGGCGATGGCGACGAAGGCGCAGCCGGAGAAGGCCATGCGGCGCCGCTCGACCACCGCGCGGGACTTGGAGTCCTCCAGAATCGTGCCGTCCTTGTAGAGGCGGCCCGCAGGCACCTGCCCAATGATGCCGGGATCGCCGGGGCCGAGCTTGATGAGGTCGCCGTTGCGGCAAACCAACACGCGCGGCACGCCGGCGGCACGCGCCAGCTTGGCGTGCTCGTTGAGGTGCAGGGCCTCGCCATGGACGGGGATCAGGAGCTGCGGCCTGGTCCAGGCGATCATGTCGCGCAATTCGTCGCGGCGGGGATGGCCGGAGACATGGACCAGCTGGTCGCGGTCGGTGATGACCTCCACGCCCTGCAAAACCAGGCCATTGATGATGGCGCCGACCGCCTTCTCGTTGCCGGGAATGGTGCGCGAGGAAAAGATCACGCTGTCGCCGCGGTTGAGCGTGATCTCGGGATGATCGTCATTGGCGATTCGCGCCAGCGCGGCACGCGGCTCGCCCTGGCTACCGGTGCAGAGCGCCAGCACCTTGTCCTGCGGCAGATGACCGTAGACGTCCGGGGAGCGGAAACTCTGCACCCCGTCGAGATAGCCGGTCTCGCGCGCGACCTGCACGACGCGTTCCATGGCGCGGCCGACCACGACGACCTCACGGTCGGCCGCCTTCGCGGCGATGGCGACGGCCTTGAGGCGCGCGACGTTGGAGGCAAAGGTCGTGACCGCGACGCGGCCCTTGGCGGCCTTGACGAGCTCGGTGATGGACCTGGCAACCTCGGCTTCCGAGGGTGAGCGGCCGTCGCGCACGGCGTTGGTGGAATCGCCGATCAGGGCGAGCAGGCCCGCATCGCCGAGCTCCCGCAGCCGCTTTTCGTCGGTCGGGCGGCCGATGATCGGGGTCGGATCGATCTTCCAGTCGCCGGTGTGCAGCACCGTGCCGACTTCCGTGTGAATCGCCAGCGCATGCGACTCCGGAATCGAATGCGCGACCGGGATGAACTCGACATTGAACGGCCCGATGTCGACGCGCCCGCCCGACGGCACCACCGTCACCGGAATCTTCGGCGCATTGCGCTCGGCAGCGCACTTGGCCTCGAACAGCGCGGCGCTGAACTGCGTCGCGTAGATCGGGCATTTCAGCTTCGGCCACAGGTCGATGATCGCACCGAAATGGTCCTCATGGGCGTGGGTCAGCACCAGCCCCATCAGGTTCTTGCGTTCCTTCTCCAGGAAGCTGACGTCGGGCATGATCAAGTCGATGCCCGGCAGATGCTCTTCGTCGCCGAAGGAGACGCCGAGATCGATCGCGAGCCAGGCGCGCTGCTGGCGGTTGCCGAGACCGTAGATCGACAAATTCATGCCGATCTCGCCGACGCCGCCGAGCGGTGCAAATACCAGTTCTTCAGGCTTCGCCATCACGCAGCTCCCACGGAGGCGGCCGTGCCGAAGAACACCTCGCCCGCGGCCACCGGCACGCGCCGGCCCTCCGCGGTGCGGACGATCAGGCAGCCGGTGTCGTCGATCGTGTCAAAAATGCCTTCCAGCGTCGTCACTCCCGTGTGGATCGCGACCCGCTCGCCGAGGCCGGCGGCGCGCTCCAGCCACAGCTTGCGGATAGCGGCAAAGCCGCGGCCATTGTCCCAGATACCGCGGAATTCCACCCAGGCATCCGAGAGCGCCGAGAACAGCTCTTCCGCACTGATCTGGACGCCGAGCGCGGCCAGCGACACCGCCGGCGTCGGCGTGCCCTCGGGCGCGGCGACGACATTGGTGCCGATGCCGACGACGATGGCAAGACGGTCGCCGATGGCTTCGGCCTCCAGGCCGATGCCGACCAGCTTCTTGCCGCCGGCCAGCACGTCGTTCGGCCATTTCAGGGCGTAGCGGGGACGGCCCTCGCCGAGGCGCAGTGCCGCCTCCAGGCTGACCTTCTCCAGCGCGGCCTCCTCGGCCAGCCCGGCCGCAAAGCCGATCGTCGCGGCGACGGAAGGAGCGACATCAAGGACTTCAAGGACGCTGGCGGCAAGGTTTCCCCTTGGCGCAATCCAGGCGCGTTGGCGGCGGCCACGGCCGGCGGTCTGCTCCGATGTCACGAACCACATCGGGCCGCGTTCGCCGCGCCTCGCGTGCTCGATCGCCTCGGTGTTGGTCGAGCCGGTCCGTTCGAAAGCTGCGAGCTTGTAGCCCGCCGACGCCGCACGAGGACCGAGCGCGAATGCCATCCTAGAACAGCGACTTTGCCGCGGCGGAGGCGACGCTCACCACCGGGCCAGCGAACAGTGCGAAGAGGATGTTGAACAGACCCGCGACCGCCAGCACCGTCTTGACTTCGACGCGCACCGGATCGACCTGCCCGGCCGGCTCGTCGAAATACATTGTCTTGACGATGCTGAGATAGTAGTAGGCGCCGACCACGCTGGTCAGCACGCCGATGACGGCGAGCGTGAACAAATTCGCCTTGATGGCGGCGACGAAGACGTACCATTTGGCGAAGAAGCCGGCGAGCGGCGGAATGCCGGCGAGCGAGAACAGCAGCATCGCGAACATGAAGGCGAGCAGCGGATTGGTGCGCGAGAGACCCGCGAAATCGCTGATCTGCTCGACCGGCTGGCCGTTGCGCTTCATCGCAAGGATGATGGCGAAGGAGCCCAGCGTCATCGCGACATAGATCACGATGTACATCAAGACGCCCTGCGCGCCCTCGACCGTGCCCGCGGCAAGACCGACCAGGGCAAAGCCCATATGGCCGATCGAGGAATAGGCCATCAGGCGCTTGATGTTGCTCTGGCCGATCGCGGCGAACGAACCCAGCGCCATCGAGGCGATCGACACGAACACCAGGATCTGCTGCCACTGCGAGACGATGCCGGGGAATGCGGTCAGCGTGACGCGGGTGAAGACTGCGAGCGCGGCCACTTTCGGCGCCGAGGCGAAGAAGGCGGTGACCGGGGTCGGTGCGCCCTCGTAGACGTCAGGCGTCCACATGTGGAACGGCACGGCCGAGACCTTGAAGCAGAGGCCGGCGAGCAGGAACACGAGACCGAACACCAGGCCGACATTCGAGATCGTCGCGGCCGCCGCGATGCCGGTGAAGCTGACCGTGCCGGTGAAGCCGTAGATCAGCGAGGAGCCGTAGAGCAGCATGCCCGAGGACAACGCGCCGAGCACGAAGTACTTCAGACCGGCTTCGGTCGACTTGGCGTTGTCGCGGTTGGAAGCCGCCACGACGTAGAGCGCCAGCGACATCAATTCGAGGCCTAGATAGAGCGAAATCAGATCGCCGGCCGAGATCAGCACCATCATGCCGAGGGTCGAGAGCAGCACCAGGATCGCATATTCGAAGATGCGGCGCGAAGGATCCGACAGGAACTCGGTCGACAGCACCAGCGTCACCGCCGAACCGATCAGGGCCAGGATCTTCATGAATCGGGCAAAATCATCGACGATGAAGCTGCCGCCGAAGGTCACGTGCTTGCCCGCGGGCAGCATGTATTCGAGCACGCCGACCACGATGAGGAGCAGCACCGCGAGCGTCGTGACCGTCTTGGTGGTCTCCTGCCCGCGATAGGCGCCCAGCATCAGCAGTGCCATGGCCCCGACCGCGAGCACGAGCTCGGGCAGCACCGGCGCCAGTTGATAACCTGCAGTCTCAAAGCTCATGGCGATATCCTGACCTGCCCGCTCACTGGAGCAGTGCGGCGGCCTTCACGGCCGTCACAGCGGTGTTGTAGTTGTTGACGAGTTGCTGGACCGAGGCCGCCGACATGTCGAGCACCGGCTTCGGGTAGATGCCGAACAGGATCGTCAGCGCGATCAGCGGGAACAGCGTCAGGCCCTCCCGGAAGGTGAGATCCTTCATGCTCGCCAGTGACGGCTTGACCAGCGCCCCAAACACGACCTTGCGGTAGAGCCACAGCGCATAGCAGGCCGACAGGATCACGCCGAAGGTGGCGAAGAACGCGGTCGGGATCGAGACCTTGAAGGTGCCGAGCAGCGTCATGAACTCGCCGACGAAGCCGGAGGTGCCGGGCAGACCGACATTGGCCATGGTGAAGACCATGAACGTCAGCGCGTAGAGCGGCATCCGGTTGACGAGGCCGCCATAGGCGGCGATCTCGCGGGTGTGCATGCGGTCGTAGACGATGCCGACGCAGAGGAACAGCGCGCCGGAGACGATGCCGTGCGAGATCATCTGGAACACGCCGCCGGCGACGCCCTGCATGGTGCCAGCAAAGATGCCCATGGTGACGAAGCCCATATGCGCCACCGAGGAGTACGCAATCAGCTTCTTCATGTCCTCCTGCATCAGCGCCACCAGCGAGGTGTAGATGATGGCAATGACCGAGAGCGTGAACATCAATGGCGCGAAGTCATGCGAGGCCAGCGGGAACATCGGCAGCGAGAACCGCAGGAAACCGTAGCCGCCCATCTTCAGCATGATCGCAGCCAAGACCACCGAGCCTGCGGTCGGCGCCTCGACGTGGGCGTCGGGGAGCCAGGTGTGCACCGGCCACATCGGCATCTTCACCGCGAACGAGGCGAAGAAGGCGAGCCACGCCCAGGTCTGCAGCGAGCGCGGCACGGCGGTGTGCATCAGGGTCGGGATGTCGGTGGTGCCGCCGTTCCAGTACAGCGCCATGATGGCGAGCAGCATCAGGACCGAGCCGAGCAGCGTGTAGAGGAAGAACTTGAAGGACGCATAGACCCGGCGCGGACCGCCCCAGACGCCGATGATCAGGAACATCGGGATCAGGCCGCCTTCGAAGAACAGGTAGAACAGCACGAGATCGAGCGCCGAAAAGGTGCCGATCATCAGCGTTTCCAGGATCAGGAACGCCATCATGTATTCGCGAACGCGGTTGGTGATCGCCTTCCAGCTCGCGATGATGCAGAACGGCATGATGGCGGTGGTCAGGATCACCAGCGGCAGCGAAATGCCGTCCACGCCCATGTGGTAGGTGATGCCGGTGGCGAGCCAGTTCGCCTTCTCGACGAACTGGAAGTCGGGGTTCGACGCATCGAACCGCATGACCAGGATCACCGACACTGCGAAGGTGATCAGCGTGGTCCACAGCGCGATCCAGCGCGAATTGCGCCGGGATGCCTCGTCATCGCCGCGGCTGAGATAGACGATCAGCGCGCCGACCAGCGGCAGGAACGTCGTGACGGATAGAATTGGCCAGGTCGTCATTTACTGGCCTCCAAAGCCGAACATGAACCAGGTGATCAGGCCGGCGGCACCGATCAGCATGGCGAACGCGTAATGGTAGAGATAGCCGGTCTGGATCTTCACGACGTTGCGGGTGACGTCCAGCACGCGGGCCGAGACGCCGTCGGGGCCGAGCCCGTCGATGATGAAGCCGTCGCCCTTCTTCCAGAGCTGGTAGCCGATCCACTTCGCCGGGCGGACGAAGATGATGTCGTAGAGCTCGTCGAAGTACCATTTGTTGAGCAGGAACTTGTACAGCATCGGCTGCGTGTTCGCGAGCTCGACCGGCAGATAGGGCCGGCGGATGTAGAACAGGTACGACACCAGGAAGCCCAGCACCATCATCACCGTCGGCAGGAAGGCGATGGTCTCGGGGATGTGGTGCATCTCCTCGATGATGTGCGGGTTCATCTTCACGGATTCGCGGAAGAACTCCTCGATGCCGTGACCGGCGAACAGCTCCTTGAACGGGAAGCCGGCCAGGATGGAGCCGACCGCGAGCACACCGATCGGGATCAGCATCCAGATCGGCGCTTCATGCGCAGCCTCGTAGTGATGATCGTCATGCGGCTCGCCGTGGAAGGTCTTGAAGATCAGGCGCCACGAGTAGAACGAGGTCAGGCCGGCCGCGATGACCGTCATCAGGAAGCCGTACATCGCGAACGGATTATGCGAGGCGTAGGCGGACTCGATGATCGCGTCCTTGGAGAAATAGCCGGCGGTCAGCGGGAAGCCGGTGAGCGCGAGCGTGCCGACCACCATCACCGCATAGGTGTAGGGGATCTTGCGCCACAGGCCGCCCATGTTGCGGATGTCCTGCTCGTGATGCATCGCGTAGATCACCGAGCCGGAGCCCAGGAACAACAGCGCCTTGAAGAAGGCGTGCGTGAACAGGTGGAACATGCCGACCGAATAGGCCCCTGCCCCCATCGCCACGAACATGTAGCCGAGCTGCGAACA
Organism: Bradyrhizobium sp. WSM4874; assembly: GCF_055811835.1. NCBI lineage: Bacteria > Pseudomonadati > Pseudomonadota > Alphaproteobacteria > Hyphomicrobiales > Nitrobacteraceae > Bradyrhizobium > Bradyrhizobium sp. WSM4874. The sequence continues at coordinate 16,173 of NZ_JBVVPR010000002.1, read as the reverse complement.
GGTCGAGTAGGCGACGATGCGCTTGATGTCGTTCTGGACGAGGCCGATGGTCGCCGCGAAGAACGCCGTGGTGGCGCCAAAGAACATCACGACGGCTTGCGCATTCGGCGCGAGCTCGAACAGCGGTGACAGGCGCGCCACCATGAAGACGCCGGCGGTGACCATGGTCGCGGCGTGGATCAGCGCCGACACCGGGGTCGGGCCTTCCATCGCGTCCGGCAGCCAGGTGTGCAGCAGGAACTGCGCCGATTTGCCCATCGCGCCCATGAACAGTAACAGGCAGGTCAGAGTCAGCGCGTCGGCATGCCAGCCGAGGAAGTCGATGGTCTTGCCGGTCAGGCCGGGCGCAGCGTGGAAGATGGTCTCGAAATCGGTCGAGCCGGCCAGCAGGAAGATCGCGAATATGCCGAGCGCGAAGCCGAAATCGCCGACGCGATTGACCACGAAGGCCTTGATGGCGGCGGCGTTCGCCGACGGCTTCTGGTACCAGAAACCGATCAAGAGGTAGCTCGCCAGACCCACCCCTTCCCAGCCGAAAAACAGCTGCACGAGGTTGTCCGCGGTCACCAGCATCAGCATGGCGAAGGTGAACAGCGACAGATAGCCGAAGAAGCGCGGCCGGTTCGGGTCCTCGTCCATATAGCCGATAGAATAGAGGTGCACGAGCGAGGACACGGTGGTCACGACCACCAGCATCACGGCGGTGAGCGTGTCGACCCGCAGCGTCCAGTAGACCTGAAGATCGCCGGAGAGGATCCACGGCAGCAGCGGAATGCGCATGTCGTGGTGCATGAAGCCGACATCGACCAGCGTCATCCAGGACAGCGCCGCCGAGACGAACAGCAACGCCGTGGTGATCAGCTCGGCGCCGCGCGAGCCCGCCGCGGGCGGCTCGGAGACGTGGTGGTCGTCGTGGCCGTCGCCGGGCTCGTGATGGGTCTCGTGGATGACCGACGCATCCTCGGTGATGGTGTCGGACGCATGGACGTGCGAGCCATGGCCGTGATCATCGTGATGCTCGACCGTGTCGCCCGAGGGGTTGCGGGCATGCGCGCCGAACAGCGCGATCAAGCCGGCAAGAATTGCGCCCAGCAGAGGCAGAAAGACGATTGCCTGGACCATGATTTAATCTTTCCGCATGATCTGGTCGGAAAACCGGTATCCACTTTTCCGGATCATGCGATCAGCCCTTCATCAGATTGACGTCCTCAACCGCGATCGAGCCGCGGTTGCGGAAATAGACCACCAGGATGGCGAGACCGATCGCGGCTTCAGCGGCCGCGACGGTGAGCACCAGAAGCGCGAAGACCTGCCCGACGATGTCGCCGAGGAAGGTCGAGAACGCCACGAGGTTGATGTTGACCGCGAGCAGGATCAGCTCGATCGACATCAGGATGACGATGATGTTCTTGCGGTTCAGGAAGATGCCGAGGATCCCGAGCGTGAACAGGATCGCGCCGACCGCAAGATAGTGTCCGAGCCCGATCGTCATTTCACCCACTCCGCCGCGTCAGAGTCCTGGAGCCCCTGCCCCGGCGTCACCTTGCGGATCGCCATCGCTATTTCGGGCGTGCGCGCGTTCTGAACGTTGATGTCCTGCCGCTTGACGCTCGCCTTGTGCCGCAGCGTCAGCACGATGGCGCCGATCATGGCGACCAGCAGCACCATGCCCGAGAGCTGGAAGTAGTGGATGTACTTGGTATAGAGCACCAGGCCCAGCGCCTCGGTATTGGAGACGTTGGTCGGGATCGCCGCCGTGATCGTCTTGGCGACGCCGGGGTTGATGACCCAGAAGCCGACGGTGAGCAACAGCTCGAACAGGAAGATGCCGCCGATCACGAGGCCGACCGGGAGGTACTCGATGAAGCCCTCGCGCAGCTCGAGGAAGTCGACGTCGAGCATCATGATCACGAAAAGAAACAAGACCGCGACGGCGCCGACATAGACGACGATCAGGATCATCGCCAAGAACTCGGCGCCCATCAGCACGAACAGGCCGGAGGCGTTGACGAAGGCCAGGATCAGGTACAGCACGGAGTGCACGGGATTGCGCGAGACAATCACCATCACCGCCGAGGCGACGCAGACGCCGGCGAACAGATAGAAGAACAGCGCGGGAAGGATCATGCTCTCATCTCACCGGTACGGCGCGTCGAGTTCGATCGCTTTCGCGATCTCGCGTTCCCAGCGATCGCCATTGGCGAGCAGCTTGGCCTTGTCATAGAACAGTTCCTCGCGGGTCTCGGTCGCGAACTCGAAGTTCGGACCTTCGACGATGGCATCGACCGGACAGGCTTCCTGGCAGAGGCCGCAATAGATGCACTTCACCATGTCGATGTCGTAGCGCACGGTGCGGCGGGTGCCGTCGTTGCGGCGCGGGCCGGCCTCGATGGTAATGGCCTGCGCCGGGCAGACCGCTTCGCACAGCTTGCAGGCGATGCAGCGCTCTTCGCCGTTCGGATAGCGGCGCAGCGCATGCTCGCCGCGGAAGCGCGGCGAGATCGGGCCCTTCTCGAAGGGATAGTTCAGCGTCGGCTTCGGCTGGAAGAAATAGCGCATGGCGAGGAAGAACGCCGAGACGAATTCCGACAACAGGAGCGAACGTGCAGTGGCGTTGATGTTGATACCCATGACGGCCCTCACTTCGGCGCGATGTCGGCGAAGTGCAGCACGCCGGCCACTACGATCACCATCGCCAGCGACAGCGGCAGGAAGACCTTCCAGCCGAGGCGCATCAGTTGATCGTAGCGGTAGCGCGGCACGATCGCCTTGGCCATCGCGAACAGGAAGAACATGAAGAACAGCTTTAGCGAGAACCAGATGATCCCCGGCACCCAGTTGAAGGGCGGCAGGTCCACCGGCGGCAGCCAGCCTCCCAGGAACAGGATCGTCGCCATCGCGCACATCGTGGCAATCGCGACATACTCGCCGAGCATGAACAGAAGATACGGCGTCGAGCCGTACTCGACCATGAAGCCGGCGACGAGCTCGGATTCCGCTTCGACCAGGTCGAATGGCGGACGGTTGGTTTCCGCCAGCGCCGAGACGTAGAAGATCACGAACATCGGGAACAGCGGCCAGACGTACCAGTTCAGGATGGTGAGCTGCGGCAACCCGATCAGGCTGGCGAGACCCCGGACGTGCTGCGCCTCGACTACGGCCGAGAGGTTCAGCGTGCCGGCGCAGAGCAGCACCGTGATGATGACGAAGCCGATCGAGACTTCGTAAGACACCATCTGCGCCGCGGAGCGCAGCGCAGCCAGGAACGGATATTTCGAGTTCGACGACCAGCCGGCCATGATGATGCCGTAGATCGACAGCGACGAGATCGCGAAGATGAAGAGAACGCCGACATTGATGTCGGAGATCACCCAGCCGAGATTGGTCGGGATCACCGCCCAGGCGGCGAGCGCGAGCACGCACGAGACCAAGGGAGCCAGGAGGAACACGCCCTTGTTGGCGCCGGACGGGATGATCGGCTCCTTCAGCACGAACTTCAGCAAGTCCGCGAAGGATTGCAGCAGGCCCCAAGGGCCGACCACGTTCGGGCCGCGGCGGATCTGCACCGCCGCCCAGATCTTGCGGTCGGCGAGCAGGATATAAGCGATCGCCACGAGCAGGACGACCAGCACCAGGACGCTCTCCGCGATCATGATGATCAGCGGCCAGAGGAACCCGGTCCAGAATGCGCTTTCGAAGAATTCCATCAGCTCACTCCGCTGCGGTCAGCATCTGCCCGGAGGCAAGCCGCGAACACTCTGCCATCACGGCGGACGCACGCGCGATTGGGTTGGTCAAATAGAAGTCCTCGACGAGCGGCTTGAACGGAGCCTTCTCCGTCGTTCCGCCCTTCCCCGCGAGTTTCTTGATCTGGTCGGCCGAGCCGGCCTCGATCTGGTCCAGACGGATCAGATGCGGCACGGCCTTGAAGATCGCCTGGCGCAAGGCCGACAGCGAGTCATAGCCGAGCTTCTTGCCGAGCGCCTCCGACAGCGCGCGGACGATCGCCCAGTCCTCGCGGGCCTCGCCCGGCGGGAATGCGGCCCGTCCGGTCATCTGCACGCGGCCTTCGGTGTTGACGTAGATCGCAGACTTCTCGGTATAGGCGGCTGCCGGCAGGATCACGTCGGCGCGATGGGCGCCGCGGTCGCCGTGGGTGCCGATATAGACGACGAAGGTGCCGTCCGATGGCTTGATCTCATCCGCGCCGAGCAGGAACAGCAGATCGAGCGTCCCGAACGTCGTCATCTGCGCTGCGTTCAGCCCGCCCTGACCGGCGACAAAGCCGATGTCGAGCGCGCCGACGCGCGAGGCGCTCTCATGCAGCACGCCAAACCCGTTCCAGCCGTCCTTCACCGCGCCGACATCAAGCGCGAGCTTGGCGGCGGCTGCGAGAATCGCAGCGCCGTCGTGGCGCGAGGCCGCGCCCGCACCAACCAGGATGATGGGATTCTTGGCGTTCTTCAGCACGTCCATGAAGGAGTGCTTGCCGGCCGCGAGCTCACCGAGCGTATCGGTGCCTGCGCCGAGATGGTCATAATCGTAGGTCAGGTCGGGCTTGGCGCCGACCACGCCGACCTTGAAACCGCCGGCGCGCCAGCGCTTGCGGATGCGGGCGTTGAACACGGCCGCCTCTTTCCGCGGATTGGCGCCGATGATGAGCAGCGCATCGGCCTGCTCGACGCCGGCGAGCGTCGGATTGAAGATGTAGGAGCCGCGGCCGAGCGCGGGATCAAAGGCATCGCCGCCCTGCACGGCCAGATTGGCGGAGCCGTATTTGGCCAGCAGATCCTTCAGCGCGAACATCTCCTCGACGCCGGCGAGGTCGCCTGCGATCGCGCCGATCCGCTTGCCGTCGGTGCGCGCCGCCTTGGAGGCGATCGCGGCAAAGGCCTCAGGCCAGCTCGCCGCGCGCAGCTTGCCGGCTTCGCGAATGTAGGGCCGGTCGAGGCGCTGGGTGCGCAGGCCGTCGACGACGTGGCGGGTCTTGTCGGAGATCCACTCCTCGTTCACGGCCTCGTTGATGCGCGGCAGGATACGCATCACTTCGCGGCCGCGGGTGTCGACGCGGATCGCAGAGCCCACGCCGTCCATCACGTCGATCGACTGGGTCTTGCCGAGCTCCCACGGGCGCGCGGCGAAGGCGTAAGGCTTCGAGGTCAGCGCGCCGACCGGGCAGATGTCGACGAGATTGCCCTGGAGTTCCGACGTCAGCGCGTGCTCGAGATAGGTCGTGATCTCCATGTCCTCGCCGCGGCCGGTCGCGCCCATTTCGGGAGCGCCGGCCACTTCCGCCGAGAAGCGGACGCAGCGGGTGCACTGGATGCAGCGGTTCATCGAGGTCTTGACCAGCGCGCCGAGATATTTGTCCTCGACCGCGCGCTTGTTCTCGGCGAAGCGGCTGGTATCGACACCATAGCCCATCGCCTGGTCCTGGAGGTCGCACTCGCCGCCCTGATCGCAGATCGGGCAATCCAGCGGATGGTTGATGAGAAGGAATTCCATCACGCCTTCGCGCGCCTTCTTCACCATCGGCGAACGGGTGGAGATTTCCGGCGGCTCGCCCTTGGGACCCGGACGGCAATCGCGCACGCCCCAGGCGCAGCTCGCGACCGGCTTCGGGCCGCCCTTCACCTCGACGAGGCACATCCGGCAATTGCCGGCGATCGACAGCCGCTCGTGATAGCAGAAGCGCGGAATCTCGGCCCCGGCCGCCTCGCACGCCTGAAGCAGCGTGTATTCGGCGGGGACATCGATCTCTTTACCGTCGATGATGAGCTTGGTCATTGTCTCTACTCCGCCGCGACCATGTTCACGGGATCGCGGACGCCGGCATCGTCGATGTCGGCCTTGTGCGAATATTGGTCGATGCGCGCTTCGATCTCATGACGGAAATGCGCGATCAGGCCCTGGATCGGCCACGCCGCGGCGTCGCCCAGCGCGCAGATGGTGTGGCCTTCGACCTGCTTGGTGACTTCCAGCAGCATGTCGATTTCGCGCTTGTGGGCGCGGCCGTCGGCCATGCGGGTCAAGACGCGCCACATCCAGCCGGTGCCCTCGCGGCACGGCGTGCACTGGCCGCAGCTCTCGTGCTTGTAAAAATAGGAGATGCGGGCGATGGCGCGGATCAAATCGGTCGATTTGTCCATCACGATCACGGCCGCGGTGCCGAGGCCCGAGCGCAGCTTGCTCAAGCTGTCGAAATCCATCGGCGTGTCGATGATCTGCTCGGCCGGCACCATGCGCACGGAGGAGCCGCCGGGGATCACGGCCTTGAGGTTGTCCCAGCCGCCGCGGATGCCGCCGCAATGCTTCTCGATCAGCTCACGGAACGGGATGCCCATGGCTTCTTCGACGTTGCAGGGCCGCTCGACATGGCCGGAGATGCAGAACAGCTTGGTGCCGACATTGTTCGGACGGCCGATGCCGGCGAACCACGCCGCGCCGCGGCGCAGAATGTCCGGCGCGACCGCGATCGACTCGACGTTGTTGACGGTGGTCGGGCAGCCGTACAGGCCGACGTTGGCGGGGAACGGCGGCTTCAGACGCGGCTGGCCCTTCTTGCCTTCGAGGCTCTCGAGCAGCGCGGTTTCCTCGCCGCAGATATAGGCGCCGGCGCCGTGGGCGACGTAGATGTCGAACGGCCAGCCGTTGACGTTGTCCTTGCCGACCAGCTTGGCCTCGTAGGCCTGGTCGATCGCCGCCTGGAGATGCTCGCGCTCGCGGATGAATTCGCCGCGGACATAGATGTAGCAGGCGTGCGCGTTCATCGCGCAGCTCGCGATCAGGCAGCCCTCGATCAGGAGATGCGGATCGTGCCGCATGATCTCGCGATCCTTGCAGGTGCCGGGCTCGGACTCGTCGGCGTTGACGACCAGATAGCTCGGCCGGCCGTCGGTCGATTCCTTCGGCATGAACGACCATTTCAGACCGGTCGGGAAGCCGGCGCCACCGCGGCCGCGCAGCCCCGAGGCCTTCATCTCGTTGATGATCCAGTCACGGCCCTTGTCGATGATGTTCTTCGTACCATCCCAGGCGCCGCGGCGCCGCGCGCCCTCGAGCCCCCAATCGTGGAGGCCATAGAGGTTCTTGAAGATGCGGTCCTTGTCCTCGAGCATGTCAGTGCTTTCCGATCAACGGTTGGCTTGCTTGTAGGCAAGCCCGGCGGCGCAGACGGCGAAGGTCAGCGCCCAGAGCAGACTGGATTCCAGCGACGCGTTCAGGGCGAAGCGCTGAAGCAGGAAAATGAACGTGGCCGCCACGGCGGAATGCATTGCGACGAAGCCCCACTTCTTCACAACACTGCTCCCTTCAGCTGGCGGCGACGAGAGATCACGCATCAGGTGATCTCCTTCAGTGTGGTCGGCCCACCGGTCGGCGCCGAGAACTGGCGGCCGTTCTGCGGACCGGGCTTGGGCGGATTGCCAGACGCAAAGCCGTCTAGCACCTTGCCGAAGCTTTCCTTGGTCAAATCCTCATAGGTGTCCTTGCCGATCAGCACCATCGGCGCATTCACGCAGGCACCGAGGCACTCCACCTCTTCCCAGCTGAAATTGCCGTCCTTGGAGAGATGGAAGGGCTCGTGATGGATGCGGTGCTCGCAGACGTGGATCAGATCCTCGGCGCCGCGCAGGCGGCACGGCGTGGTGCCGCAGACCTGGACGTGGGCCTTCTTGCCGACCGGGGCCAGCTGGAACATCGTGTAGAAGGTCGCGACCTCGAGCACGCGGATATAGGGCATGTCGAGCATGTCGGCGACAGCGCGGATCGCGGCCTCCGAGACCCAACCGTCGTGCTGTTCCTGAACGCGCCAGAGGATGGCGATGACGGCCGAAGCCTGGCGCCCGGCCGGATATTTCGCGATCTGCTGCTTGGCGAACGCGAGGTTCTCCTCCGTGAACGCAAAGCTCGCGGGCTGGACTTCCTTCGGTGCTAATCGGCGAACGGACATCTCTTCAATCTCTCACTGCATGCGGCGCGCGGTTTTCGCATTCAGGGCATTGATCCTGTCCTGCCAGAATGCGCTTGCGGTGCCGAAAACATTGTAGCCGACGTGGGTCGAGACCTTGATGCGGTCGAGGATCGACAGCTCGGTCACCGTTTCCATACGCCGGGTGCTGGGATCGTAGACGATCAGCTTCAGCGGGGTGTGTTCGAGGATGTAGCGCGAGACCGCGTGCGAGCGGTCGCTGCCGTGCTCCTCGCACATGATGACGCTGTCGGCCTGGAGCAGCCGGGCGCCGCCCTTGATCGCCTCGATCTCGACGCCCTCGACGTCGAGCTTGATCAGGTACTTGCCGCTCGCGGCGATCTTGCCGTCGTCGATGAGATTATCGAGCGCGATGACCGGCACGTCCTCGCCGCCCGCCGACGCATCGCCGGCGATGCTGAAGGCCTCGTGCTTGGTGCCAGACAGACGCGCGGTGCCACGGGCCGCGCCGATCGCGCATTTCATGGTCTCGAAGCGGCTGCCGTTGATCCGGGCGTTGTTGGCGAGCTTCGGACAGTTCTGCCCCGACGGCTCGATCGCGACCGCCTTGTGCGAACCGAACGGCTTGCTCGATACCAGCACCGACCAATAGCCGTAATTCGCGCCGCAATCGAGCAGCGTGTAGTCGACATCGATGGAGTCGGCGAACAGCAGCTCCAGCTCGTCCTCGTAATTGTAGGAACGGTTGAGCAGCTTGCTCCAATAGCCGTCGCCGTAGGGAAATTCGAACACGGCGTCGGGGTTGAGCTTGATCGCGATGTTGCGCTCGGGCAGCGTCTTGCGCAGCAGATTGGCGCAGGCGATGTAGCCCATATGCGAGAAGTGCGAGGAGATCTTCGATCCCGTCACCAGCGCCAAGGCAGCCGTCCGCTCCCACAGGTTGGCCCCTTCAAGGGCCCCCGAGGCGCGGTCAAACTGGATCGGCGCCTGCGCCATCACCGATCGACCTCTCCGAACACGATGTCGAGCGATCCGAGGATCGCCGAGACGTCGGCGAGCAGATGACCACGGCAGATGTGGTCCATGGCCTGGAGATGCGCAAAGCCCGGCGCGCGGATTTTGCACTTGTAGGGCTTGTTGGTGCCGTCCGAGATGAGAAAGACGCCGAACTCGCCCTTCGGCGCCTCGACCGCGGCGTAGACCTCGCCGGCCGGCACGTGAACGCCTTCGGTGTAGAGCTTGAAGTGATGGATCAGCGCTTCCATCGAGCGCTTCATCTCGCCACGGCGCGGCGGCGCGACCTTGTTGTCCTCGACGACGACGGGGCCCTTCCCGTCTGGCGCGTTAAGCTTCTGGATGCACTGCTTCATGATGCGCACGGACTGGCGCATCTCTTCCATGCGGATCAGATAGCGGTCGTAGCAATCGCCGTTCTTGCCGATCGGGATGTCGAAATCCATCTCGGCGTAGCATTCATAGGGCTGCGACTTGCGCAGATCCCAGGCCGCTCCCGAACCGCGCACCATCACGCCGGAGAAGCCCCACTCCCAGGCCTCCTTCAGCGACACCACGCCGATGTCGACGTTGCGCTGCTTGAAGATGCGGTTCGCGGTGAGCAGCCGGTCGAGATCTTCGACCACTTTCAGGAACGGATCGCACCAGGCGTCGATGTCGTCGACCAGCTTCTGCGGCAGGTCCTGATGCACGCCGCCGACGCGGAAGTAGGCTGCGTGCATGCGGCTGCCGGAGGCGCGCTCGTAGAACACCATCAGCTTTTCGCGCTCTTCGAAGCCCCACAGCGGCGGGGTCAGCGCGCCGACGTCCATCGCTTGCGTGGTGACGTTGAGCAAATGCGACAGGATGCGGCCGATCTCGCAATAGAGCACGCGGATCAGCTGCGCGCGGCGCGGCACCTCGATGCCGAGCAGCTTTTCTGCAGCCATGCAGAAGGCGTGCTCCTGATTCATCGGCGCGACGTAGTCGAGGCGGTCGAAATAAGGGATCGCCTGCAGATAGGTCTTCTGCTCGATCAGCTTTTCGGTGCCGCGATGGAGCAGACCGATATGCGGGTCGACGCGGGCGACGACTTCGCCGTCAAGCTCCAGCACCAGGCGCAGCACGCCGTGCGCGGCCGGATGCTGCGGACCGAAGTTGATGGTGAAGTTGCGAAGGACTTCGGGTTGCTCGTTCATGTTCAGACCTTCGGCCCCGCTTTTTCATCACCGGGAAGGACCGGATAGTCGGCGCCCTCCCACGGGGACAAAAAGTCGAACTTGCGGAATTCCTGGTTGAGCCTGACCGGCTCGTACACCACCCGCTTCTCCTGGTCGTCGTAGCGGACCTCGAGGAAGCCGGTGGTCGGGAAATCCTTGCGCAGCGGATGACCCTCGAAGCCGTAATCGGTCAGGAGGCGACGCATGTCGGGATGACCGACAAAGATCACGCCGTAGAGGTCGTAGGCCTCGCGCTCGAACCAGTCGGCGCCGGGGAACACTTCGATCAGCGACGGCACCTGCGTGGTCTCGTCGGCCTGGGCCTTGAGCCGGATCCGGGCGTTCAGGGTCGGTGACAGGAAGTGATAGATCACGTCGAAGCGCTTCTCGCGCGAGGGATAGTCCGCCGCCGTGATGTCGGTGAAGTTGACGAAGCGGCAGTTCGGGTCGTCGCGGAGGTACTTGACCACCTCGACGATCTTGCTGGCTTCGACATCGACCGTGAGCTGGTTGAAGGCCACCGAGTGACCCGTTGCGGCGCCCGGAAGCGCGCTAACGATCGTCTGCCCCAGGGCGTCGAGCTTGGCGTCGTCCATGACGTAAAACCTTAGCGTTCGATGGTGCCGGTGCGGCGGATCTTCTTCTGCAGCAGCAGCACCCCGTAGAGCAGCGCTTCCGCCGTGGGCGGGCAGCCCGGCACGTAGATGTCGATCGGCACGATACGATCGCAGCCGCGCACGACCGAGTAGGAATAGTGATAATAGCCGCCGCCGTTGGCGCAGGAGCCCATCGAGATGACGTAACGCGGCTCGGGCATCTGGTCGTAGACCTTGCGCAGTGCGGGCGCCATCTTGTTGGTCAGGGTCCCCGCGACGATCATCACGTCCGACTGACGCGGCGAGGCGCGCGGCGCGAAGCCGAAGCGCTCGACGTCGTAGCGCGGCATCGACACCTGCATCATCTCGACCGCGCAGCAGGCGAGACCGAAGGTCATCCACATCAGCGAGCCGGTGCGCGCCCAGGTGATGAGGTCGTCGGTCGCGGCGACGAAGAAGCCCTTGTCGGACAGTTCCGAATTGACCTCGAGGAAGAACGGATCATTGGCCCCGACCGGCTTGCCGGTCGACGGGTCCAGGATGCCCTTGGGGGCCGGCGCGAGAACCGGACCGGCGGATGACACAGGGTTCAATCCCATTCCAGTGCGCCTTTCTTCCATTCATAGGCGAACCCGACCGTCAGCACGCCAAGGAACACCACCATGGACCAGAAGCCGGTCGCGCCAAGCTTGCCGAACGCCACCGCCCAGGGAAACAGGAACGCCACCTCGAGGTCGAAGATGATGAAGAGGATGGCGACCAGATAGAAGCGAACGTCGAACTTCATGCGGGCATCGTCGAAGGCGTTGAAACCGCACTCATACGCCGACAGCTTTTCCGGGTCCGGCTGCTGGAACGCCACGATGAACGGCGCGATCAGCAGCACCAGACCAATGAGGCCCGCTACCCCTATGAAGACGACGAGTGGAAGATAGTTCTGCAGAATGCCGCTCATTGACGAGCCCTTTTTCCCGCAGCCTCGGGACAGCCACGGATTCGTCCAGTTTGGAATTGTTCTGAGCCTTAGCGCAGTGCACCAATGGGCGCAAGACACGCTCTTTTTAGGCCCTTTGTCGCCCTCAGAACGGTGGAAATCCCGGAATCACCCCGCGGCTGGTATGGAGCAGATCGACCGCCCCAGCAAGGGCGCCCCGATCAGTCCACACGCGCTGGGCCGTGACGTCCGTGGTTGGGAAGGCTCACTTTATCTAGGTCGCGACGCAGCAAAGTCCAGATTACAACGAGGACAGGCGCGCCCATTATCGGGCGAGCGATCCGGGAGCCATGCATCACGATCGGACCCGGGCTCGTCTGGCGAATGCGTCGGCGGGCGGCGCCCGCTTCCGCCGCAGCGGAAATCGGTGGCGAGCGCGGCGGCGACGTGGCTGGGTCGTCGCGCGCCGCGCTCGCATGAGCTTCGGGCCGGGGGGCATCGCCCGCGAGCTCATCGATCTCGTGGTGGAAGCCGGTGACGAGCCGGTCAGGCTCTCACGAAGGCCTTCCCTCGCCTGTTCTCGTCATTTGCCTCACCATTTGTAGGAGACGCTGGCGGTCACGCGCCGGCGGTCGCCGTAGAAGCAGGAGGCTGCCGCCGCACAGCTGGCGACGTAGATCTTGTCGGTCAAATTGACCACGTTCAGCGCGGTGCGCCAGTTCTGCCACTCATAGTGGAGCGCGAGATCGCCGAGCACGACTGCGGGAACCTCGAGGGTATTGGCGGTATCCGCCCACGACGAACCGATATAGCGGACACCGCCGCCGAAACCGAACCCTGCGAGCGGCCCGTCCTTGAAGGTGTAGTCCGCCCAGCCGGACACCAGGAGCTCAGGCGTGTTGGTCGGGGTCTTCCCGACCAACGACGGGTCCAGATCCCTGCTGTTGAACAAATGGTAGGCCGTGAACGAGCCGATCAGCTTCAGCTCACGCGTGGCGTTCGCCACCGCTTCGAGCTCGATGCCGCGCGAGGTCACCTCGCCGGTCTGGTTCTGCAACGTCGTGACGACAGGATCGGTGGTTGCCACGTTCTGGCGCTTCAGGTCGAACACCGAGGCGGTGAAGTAGCCGTCAAATCCCCGCGGCGCGACCTTCACGCCGATTTCCGTCTGCTGGCCGGTCTCCGGCAGGAACAGCTGGTTTTGCGCGTTGAGGCCGATGATCGGATTGTAGCTTGTGGCGTAGGACACATAGGGCGCGATGCCGCTGTCGAAATTGTAGATCAGCCCGGCGCGTCCGCTAAACCTGCTGTCGTCGCGGCTGGCAAGCGTGGCGCCGGTATCACGTGCAGCCTGCGTCGTCTCGACCCAATCATTGCGGCCGCTCAGCACCAGCGTGAAGTTGCCGAGCTTCATCTGGTCCTGCAGATAGGTGCCGGCCTGCTTCTGCGTGATCTGGAAGTTTCGGAACGGTGCGCCCGTCAATGGAATATCAAGTCCATAGGCGGGATTGAAGACGTTGACCGGAGGAACCGTGCCGAAGTTGAACGCCTGATAGTCGTCGATCTGGTAGCCCTTCAAATCGACCCCGAACAGCATCGTGTGCCGCACCGCGCCGGTGTTGAAGCGGTACTCCAGCTGGTTGTCGAGATTGGCCTGGTTGGCGGTGTTCTTCGCGTACCAATTATAGCGACCGAGACTGGCCGTGTTGATGTCAGCCCAATTGTTGCCGATGTAGCCGCGATAGGTCACGTCGACATGGGCAAAGCGCGCATTCTGCCGAAACGTCAAATCGTCGGTGAGATTGCGCTCGAACTGATAGCCCAGCATCTCCTGCTCGCGCGTGAACTTGTCGACACTGGGATCGCCGGCGAAAAAGCTGGTCGGGATCTTGCCGAATGGAGCGTTGGTCACCGTGCCCTCATAGGGCAGGAAGTTGATGCCACGGGTTTCCTGCCGGGAAGCTGAAGCCAGCACCGTGAACGTCGTGTCGGCGTCCGGCTTCCAGGTCACCGACGGCGCGATGAAGTAGTTGTTATCCGGCGTGAAATTGACCTGCGTGGGGCCGTTCTGGACCTGGCCGACGACACGGTAGAACAGCTTGCCGTTGTCAGGGCTCGTCGCGACCGGACCGCCGACATCGAAGCCGACATAGGCGTTGCCGAAACTGTTGACGCCGGTCTCGATGAAACGGACGGGCTCCGCCGGCGGCATCTTGCTGATGACGTTGACGATGCCGCTCGGGCTCGATCCGCCATAGAGCACGGCCGATGGACCGCGCAGCACCTCGACGCGCTCCATGTTGGGCGTCTGGAGCTTCCAGCTCGCATAGGACGTGTAGAACAGCTGCATGCCGTCGAGGAACAGTCCGATATCGTCGGATTTGAAGCCGCGGATCAGCCACCAGTCGTTGCGCGTGTCCGCGCCGAAGGTCCCGGCGCGGACGCCGGCGGTATAGCGCAGGACCTCGTCGAGCTTGTTCGCCTTCTGGTCGCGGATCTGCTCCGCGCCAATCACCGAAACCGCCTGCGGCGTTTCCATGATCGGCGTGTTGGTCTTGGTGCCGGACGAGCTGCGGCCGGCGACGTAGCCGTGCACCGGACCGAGCGGGGTCTCGATGAAACCGACATTACGCTGCGGCTGCGGCCTGCTTCGGTTGGCGGTCTGCTGGGATGATCGCGGCGCGCGGCGCTGGACGGAGGGCGCCGCCCGGCGGCGCGCTTCCGGCGCGGTGACGGTCACCGACGGAATGTTCTGCGCGCCACTCTGCGCAGCAGATTGTGCAAGCGACGCCTGCGGCACCAAGACCCAAGCGGATGCGGTCGCCAATACGGCCGACCGCAGCATTCCCAGACTGTTCAACGCGCAACCCCAAAACTGCGTGTTTTGATTTGCACACACCGTCAGTCCCGTGACGGCATGCGCTTGCGGTGACGCTTAGGGGAGCGCGCGCGAATTCCCTAATTGAAAGCCTCTTAGAAAGAGTCTTAGAAAGAGTCTTGGAAGGGTTCTTGGAAAGGTTCTTGGAAGTGATCCAGCATGTTCCGGGATTGCCGAAACGTCAGCGCGAAGTCTTCTCGCTCTCGAGCATCTCGGCGGCGATCGCCGTCAATTGATCGACCTGCTGCAGCAGCGCCTCGAACTCGGCTTCGCTCAGATGTTCGCGCAAGCGCCGATTGCGCTCCTGCGCGCCGGCGACGATCGCATCATGCGCCGCAAGGCCCGTTGCGGTTAGCGAGACCAGAACCTCGCGGCTGTCTTTCGGGTTCGCTGATTTCGCGATCAGCTTGCGCGATACGAGTTCCGCAAGCGCGCGGCTGATCTGCCCCTTGTCCTGGCCGACGGCTTCCGCAAGCCGCGCCACGCTCATCGGCGGCCGCCGCCCGAGCGAGGCGACCAGGCCGAACTCGACCGATGACAATCCGGCGAGACGCTTGTAGCGCAGGATGGCGCCGCGCTTGAGCAAATTGGCCAGCACCATCAGCCGCGACGACAGCATCACGGTGATCGGCGCAGGCGGATCGCCCTCGTCCGTCTCGGGCGACGACCCGCCCCTGCTCTCGGTCTGGCTCATGATCCACCTCTGCCAAGAAAGGCGAAGCATGCCAAGCCCAAGCAGGGCGGGGCCAAACCCAGGCGGCCGCCGTTCGCCGGCCTCGTTAAATGCGACTAAGAGGCACTTGGATTATCGTTGACATTGTCATCGATCTACCCTTCACTGGGTACAAGGCATCAAAAAAAGCCCGGCCGGAGCGGCCGACTACGGGAGGACCGGTATGAGCATCACCCAGCGGGATCGCGATCTCGGAACGGCCTATGCGATGAAGCCGGCGCAGACGCGCACCGAGCTCACTTCGGTCATGCGCGGCACGCCGATGGGCGAACTGCTGCGACGTTACTGGCATCCGGTCGGGCTTGTCAGTGACGCCACCGACACGCCGAAAAAGGTCCGCGCGCTCGGCGAGGACCTGGTGCTGTTCCGCGACAGGCACGGCCGCGCCGGTCTGCTGCACGCCCGCTGCTGCCACCGCGGCACCACGCTCTATTATGGCAAGGTCGAGGAGGACGGCATCCGCTGCTGCTATCACGGCTGGAAGTTCGACACCGAGGGTCACTGCCTGGAGCAGCCCTGCGAGCCCGACGGCGGCCGGTTCAAGGACAAGGTGCGCCAGCCCTGGTATCCGGTCGAGGAACGCTACGGGCTGATCTTCGCCTATATGGGCGCGGCCGAGAAACGCCCGGTGCTGCCGGCCTATGAATGCCTGGAGACCATGGACGACGGCGAGTTCGTCGAGGCCGACGATTCCTCGATCGGCGGCGGTGGTCCCGCGATCATCCCCTGCAACTGGCTTCAGCATTTCGAGAATGTGGTCGATCCCTACCACGTGCCGGTGCTGCACGGCTCGTTCTCGGGTCCGCAATTCACCAACATGATGGCGTCGATGCCGGAGGTGACGTTCGACAAGACGCCGCGCGGGATCGCCGTGCGTTCGATCCGCAAG